>NZ_JBHTML010000077.1:0-17696 GCF_042679445.1 Arthrobacter sp. GCM10027362 | reverse complement strand
CCCGCCGCCGTCGTCAGCCGAGGCTGCCCGCCACCGCACCCAGGCCGGCGAGGCAGGAAGCGGCGATGACGGCGGCAAAGCCGCCGAGCCACACCGCGGCGGGCACCCCGGTGCCCCGGGACAGGATGTAGGCGTCCGAGCTCGCCAGCTCATGGCGGCGCCGGGTGTGCACACCCAAGACCTTGAACCAGTCGCGCACCGCGCCCACCAGCAGCGCGACGCCGATGGCCAGGGTGAAATAGCCCAGGAACACCGGCGTGGCATACCAGAGCAGCAGCACCGCCGCGGCGGCACAGCCGAGGGCGATCACCACCCCCTGCCAGTTGCGGATGAACAGCAGGGTGGCCAGGAACAACAGGGCGCTGGCCGACAGGGCCAGCCCGGACCAGCCGGCATAGGCGGCCCAGACCAGTGCGGCGCCGACTACGGCGGGTGCCGGGTAGCCCCAGAAGCCGGACCAGGCAGCGCCTGCCCTGCCGTTGCGCCGACTCAGGCTGTGCATGGCGCCGGAGTGGTCGAAGCGCAGGTGGATACCCTTGACCGCCTGTCCGGTCATGAGTGCGGCGAAGGCATGGCCGAGTTCGTGCACCACCGTGACGAAGAGGCCGAACCAGCGCCAGCCGGCCCGGGGCACGGAGACGGCGACGGCCGCGGCAATGATGGCGGCCAGGACCAGGGCGGAGGGTTCCACCGGCGCGCCGCGCCCGAAGCCGGCGAGGACCTTGTCCCACCACTGTGCCGCGATGTCCTGGGCGGCGCCCGCTGCTGCATTCATGCTCGGTCGAATCTCCTCATTCCATAGGGAGCGTGCCCTGCGGACACTAGCAGGCGAAGCTGGACGGCTGCCGAATCGGCCGCGATGGTTGACAGTTCAAGTTTTATCGTGCATCATTAGTTGAAGCATCAATCAAAGGATGCCTGCCGCCGGCCCCGGCGGCCAGGCCCTTGAGCACCAAGACCTATGGAACGTGAGACCGAGATGAACAACCCCGCCCTGACCACCACCGCCCGGACCGTGCTGCGCATCGTCGCCGGCTTCCTCTTTGCCGCCCACGGCTGGCAGAAGTTCAACCAGTTCACCATCGCCGGCACCCAGGGCGCCTTCGCCCAGATGGGCGTGCCCGCGGCGGACCTGGTGGCCCCCGTGGTCGCCACGCTGGAACTGGCCGGCGGCATTGCCCTGATCCTGGGCCTGCTCACCCGCCCGCTGGCCCTGCTGCTGACCCTGAACATGCTCGGCGCCCTGGTCCTCGTGCACGCCCCGGCCGGCGTGTTCGTCGAGGCCGGCGGCTTCGAACTGGTCCTCATCCTCGCGGCGGCCGCCCTGGCCGTGGCACTGGTGGGCCCGGGCCGGATCTCCGCGGACCACGCCCTGTTCGGCCGCAAGCAGTCCAAGCTCGCCGTCCTGGCCTAAAGATTGGGACGCTCCCAGTGTGTCGGCTGCGCCGCCACGCCGGGACCCTCGCGCCCCACTCCAGACCTGATCGCGACGCACAAAGCGCGCGCCTTCCCCGCGAAGGCGCGCGCTTTGTGCATTTCCCTTGCAGCTATTATCAAATTTGATAATATTCTCATCCATGAGAAGGAAACCGATGGCGAAGGCAGATGCGCTCCTGCATCCGCAGCGCATCGCCATCCTGCGCGCGCTCATCCCGCAGGCCCGCACGGCCAAGCAGCTGGCGGCCATCCTGCCCACCCTGCCCCAGGCCACGCTCTACCGGCACCTGAATGCGCTGCTGGAGGCCGGAATCCTGGAAGTGGCCGAGGAACGCCAGGCCCGCGGCGCGGTGGAGCGCAGCTACACCATTGCCGGCGGCGGGGCAGTGCTGGGCACCGAGGATCTGGCCGCGGCCACCGCCGAGGACCATTTCCGTTACTTCGCCACCTTCCTCGCCGGCCTGCTCGGCGAGTACGGGCACTACCTGGAACGCCCGCGGCCGGACCTGGACCGGGACGGCGTCGGCTACCGGGAAATGGTGCTGAACCTGACGGACCAGGAACTGCGCACGATGCTCGCCGAAATCCGTAACGTCGTCCGCACCTACTCCGGCCGGGAGGCGGGCCAGGACCGCACACCCCGGCTTTTTGCCACCGTGACCATGCCGGTGGACCGCTCCGCCGCGGTCCCCACTGACAAGGAGGAACACCGTGACTGACGCACCCGCAACCGATTTCGTCCCGCTGGCAGCCCGCACCCGGGTCAACGCCCTGGTCCTGCCGGCAGCCGCCCTCCTGTCCGGCGCCGCGCTGTGGCTGGCCTTCGGCAGCCCGCTGCCGGTACCGGCCCTGCTCGGCGACGCCGGTTGGCTGCTCGCGCTCGTTCTGCGCCAGCCGGTGGCCCTGGCCGCGTCCCGCTTCTTCGGCCGCGAACGCGCGGCAACGATCGTGGGCTGGTTCTCCGGACCGGCCGAGGAACTGGTCCGCCTGGCCCTGGTGCTGCTGGCCCTGCGCAGCTTCGACGAGGCGCTTTGGGCCGGCTTCGGCTGGGCCGCGGTCGAGGTGCTGCTGGTGGCCGTGAACGTGCTGGTCATTGCGGACCTGATGACCAAGGACGATCCGAAGTCCCGGCAGGCGCAGCAGATCCTGCAGGACCAGGGCATGACCACGCCGCAGCACCCGCTCTGGGGCCTGCTGGAACGGCTCAGCGCCACGGCGCTGCACCTCGGTTTCACCCTGCTGCTGTTCGCCCAGCCTTGGCTGGTGCTGCTGACCCTGCCGGTTCACTCGCTGACGAACATGCTCGCCGTCCGCTTCGCCCGAACCCACCTGGCCCTCACCGAGGCCGCCCTGGCCGCGGCCGGCCTGGCGGTCCTGGCGGCCGGCCTCGCCCTGACCCTGCCGTAACCATCCTGCGACAACGAAGGACCAGCCATGACACCGGCACCGAACGCCCTGCCCGCCGACCTCCGCTCCCCCGTGCCGGCCGCTGCCGCCGCGGTCGTCCCCTTCCCGCCCACGGCGGCACTGATGGTGCTCGGCGCTGCCGCCTGAGTCCCTGTACAGCACGGGCCGGCCTCGCGCCACGGGACCGGCCGGTTTACAGTCTCAGCATGGCCGAACAGCACCACCAACCAAGGCCGGACGACGGCGCGGCGCAGGACCGTTACGTGGGCGGTCAGGACCTGACACGCTGGAGGACGCCGATCGGCCGGGCTGCGGTCCGGATTGCCCAGCGGATCAGCCGGCAGCTGGGGCCGCACACCGCACTGGTCCTGATCCTGCTGCTCGGGGCCACCGCCGCCGTCTTGCTCACCGCGCTGACCGGGGAAGTCTACGAGTCCGTAGTGGAGGCGGACGGGGTGGCCATGCTGGACCATCCCCTGCTCCAGGCCGCCATGGGGCTGCGCTCGCCCGGACTCGATGCCGCCGTCACCGGTTTTACCAACCTCGCCGGCACGGTGGGCATGCCCGTGCTGGCCGGTCTGGCCATGCTGGTGCTCAGCCTGACCCGCCGAAGCTGGATGCCCGTGGTGCTCATCGCCACGGCCGGGGGCGGTTCGCTGCTGATGACCCTGGCCGGCAAGCATCTGACCGGGCGGACACGCCCGCCGTTGGCCGATGCGGTACCGCCGTATGAATATTCGGCGTCCTTCCCCAGCGGGCACTCGCTGAACTCCGTTGTGGTCGCCGGGATTGTGGCCTATGTGCTGGTCCTGCGCCAGCACACCCTCCGCGCCCGGGTACTGACGGTCCTGGCCGCGGCAGTGTTTGCAGTGGCCGTGGGGCTGAGCCGGGTATTCCTGGGCCATCACTGGTTCACCGACGTCCTCGGCGCGTGGACGCTGGGGCTGGCCTGGTTGTCCCTGGTGATCACGGCGCACCGCCTCTACCTCACCGTCAGGCACCGCGGGACGCAGAGCCGGACGTAGGCCCAAGCCGCCGAATGCTTGTCCCTTCGGCACCGTTGCTGGCCCGCCAAGGGCGGAGGCGCTAGGTTGGAGCCGTAACCTGCGGCCGCGGAACCTGACGAAGGAGCATGCCATCATGACCGACGAACAGCCCGAAACACTTGGCAGCCCGACGCCCGAATCCGGCGCCGGCCTCCGGCGCGACCCCGAGGACTGGGTAACCGGCGACGAACCGATGACCGAGGCCCAGCGCAGCTACCTGGACACGCTGGCACGTGAGGCCGGCGAAGAGCTGCCGGCCAATTTGACCAAGGCGCAGGCTTCGGAACACATCGAACGGCTGCAGGGCAAAAGCCGGCGGCTGGGCGGCGAGGACTCCGATGGGAACGACTCCGACTGAACCGGAAGAAGGGGCATCCGCCATGGCAGGACATAGCTCCAGCACCGAAAATGCTGTCCGCACCCTGCTCGGTGACTTCTCCCTGGAAATGACCGGCAAGGATGTTCCCGCCCTCGAGGAAGCCGCCCCGTTCATCCCGCCCGGGACGCGGATCAATGTGACCTTCCTGGGCAACGAGGACCTGCAGATGCGGGTCGCGGCCGCAGCCGCCGCGCGGAGGCTGGGGTTCGTCCCGGTCCCCCACATCTCGGCACGGCGCCTGGCCTCGAAGCAGGAGCTGGAAGAATTCCTTGACGCGCTGGCCGCCGAAGCCGCCGCAAAGGACGTCTTTGCGGTGGCCGGGGACCCGGAACGGCCGCTGGGCCCCTTCGAGGATTCGCTCGCGCTGATCCGCTCCGGCCTGCTCGGCAACTACGGCATTGAGCATGTGAGCATCAGCGGCTACCCCGAGGGGCACCCGGACATCAGCGATGAAACACTGTGGCGCGCGCTCACCGACAAGTACTCGGCGCTGCAGGATCTGGGCCTGGAGTCGGCCATCATCACCCAGTTCGGCTTCGACGCGGACCCGGTCTTTTCCTGGCTCACCGAGCTGCGCCGCCGCGGCATCGACGCACCGGTCCGGATCGGCGTGCCCGGCCCGGCCGGCGTGAAGCGGCTGCTCAACTACGCCCGCCGCTTCGGCGTCGCCTCGTCCGCGGGGATCGTGCACAAGTACGGCTTCTCGCTGACCAACCTGCTCGGCACCGCCGGCCCGGACAAGTACATCAGGGAAGTCGCCGGGCGGCACAACCAGGCCGAGCACGGCAAGATCCTGCTGCACTTCTACACCTTCGGCGGGCTGAAACCGACCGCCGAGTGGGTGCGGGACTTCCGGCAAACCGGGTAGGCCCGCGGACCCTGCCAAACCCGCCCAAACCGCCGGCGGCAGGCGCTTTCAGGCACCTGCCGCCGGCGTCGGCACTGAACCGGCCGGGGATCAGCTGCGGCGGCCGGTCCGCCAGCCGCCCTGGTACTCCCTGCGCGCCGTCTCCGAGTACGGCACGGGACTGACGACGGCGCGGACCTCCAACTGCCGGTGCGGCTCCACCGTGGTCTTGCGGGTGCCGCCGCCCGGCTCGCCCCAGACCACATTGACTTCGGTGCCTTCGGGCACGTCCGGATCCACCGTGGCCAGGGACAGCGCGCGGCGCTCGTTGGCACTGTAGCCGGTGAACATGGACAGGCCCACGGTGGTGCCTCCCGCGTCCACCACGGCGTCGTAGTTGGAAGAGCCGTAGTTGGCCAGCGGCAGGTCGAAGTACTTGTACGGGGTGTCCTCCGGATCGAAGAGCGAGCCGAAGATCTTGGCCATGTCCTCGGCATTCCAGGCCAGCGTAACCTTCCGGCGCTGGGTGGCCGGATCGACCTTCTCCAGCGCCTCGCGGCCGATGAAGTCGTGGTCGAACTTCACGAACGAACCGTAACCCAGCTCCCAGGGGGTCAGGTAGTAGTCCTCGATGTTCTCCGAGACGAAGCTGCCGGCCACGGCGTTGGTGGCCTCGTAGCTGTCGGCGCCGAGCCATTCCCGGTACGGGCGCAGCTCCTCGCCGGTGTAGATGGCCGGCAGCGGCGAGGGGATCCAGCCGGATTCGAGGGTATTGGACGGATATGCGCGGGACCCGACCGCCAGCATGCCGAATTCCCGGCCGGCTTCCAGGATGGTGTCGCGGACCTTGTCGTAGGACTCGTAGGGCCCCCACAGTTCCAGGCCGGGGGCGCCGGCCATGCCGTGGCGGAGGGTGCGCACCTGCTCCCCGGCAATGGCCATGGTGTCCATGTTGAAGAACTTCACCTGCTCCATCGGAGCACCGTTGAGCTTCTCGATGATCTGCCAGGCATTCGGACCCTGGATCTGGAAGCGCCAGTACTTGCGCGAGACCGGCCGGCCCATCGGCCGCGACGGGGACCGGCGGTCGACGACGATCTCGACGTCGTAGCCTCCGGTTTCACCGTGGAAGAGCAGCCAGTTGGCGGCCGGGGCGCGGCCGACGTAGACGTATTGGTCCTCGGCTTCATGGAACAGGATGCCGTCGCCGATGACATGGCCGGACGGGCCGGTGGGCACGTACTGCTTGGCCTTGTTGACCGGGAAGTTGGCCACGCTGTTGACGGCGGTCTCGGAGATCAGCTTCAGGGCGTCCGGACCCTTGATGAAGAGGTTGTCCATATGGTGCGACTGGTCGAACAGCACCGCCGTCTCCCGCCAGGCACGCTGCTCGCTCCGCCAGTTCGTGAATTCGGGGGCGACCACCGGATAGATGTAGGCACCGATCTGCGAATTCCGCAGCAGTTCGACGGTATTGCCGGAAGCGTCCAGGACTTCCTGCAGGTTCTTTGCGCTCATGGTGTTTGTCCTCCCCGTGGTGTCGGCCACGTGTGATCCGATGCACATTCGGCAATGGCGACTCTATGCCTATGGACGTAGGTATGTCGACCGCCGGCACCGGGGCGGGCAGGGCACGGTGCTGCACCGTCTTTCCCGCTGTTTTCCACCGCGCCGCCGTTCCCGGATCCACCGGTTTGGCCCCGGGCTGGCGCGGTCGGGCGCCGCGGAGCCAACACAGCCGGGGCGCGGTCCAGCGGTTAAGCCCCCGGCGCAGGCGTGCTCGCGGAACCGGTGGTGGACCCGCTGCCGGTGCCGGGGCTGCATCCGGGGGCTGTTCTTCGCGGCCAAGGACATCCCTGCCGCGCTCCGCGCCTACACCGATTGGGTGCGAACCGTACCCGAGTACGTGTGCAGTTCGGTGGCGATCAACGTGGGCTGCCGGAGGCGGAGGCACGGCACCTGGGTGGAGCCGTGGGCCGCGAACCGGCGGCCAGGGCCGCGGACGGCCACGGTGCCGCCTTCCAGCTGTTTACCGTGGGCATGGTGCTGCCCCCGGATGCCGGCCGGACCCGCCCTCGAATAAGCCGGGCGGCCCCGCTGCTACACGCGGACGCGCTGGGCAAGGTCCTGCGCGTCCGCGTAGATCTCCGGGAGGATCGCCTCCCGCCCGGCCTCGAGCCGCTCGGCCCACGTTTCGAATGCGGCCCGGACCAGCGAGGTGCACAGTTCCACCGCCACCCGCAACTGCAGGTCGCTTGCCTCGGAGCCGCCGAACCTGGCTTCCAGCGCCTGCAGCAGCCGGCTGTTCCGGGCCGCGCTGTGCCGGACCAGCGCCGAGCGCAGCAGGGGTTCGCGCCGGAGCAACCGGCCGACCCGGAGCATCCGCTGCGCGGCGGGAGAACCGTTGTCCGCGAAGCCCTGCAGGACCCGGACATACACCTTTGCCAGTTCTTCGCACGGGTCCGCATCCGGGTCCGCCTGCTGCAGGCCGGTTTCCACCGCATCCTCGAACTCCCGGTGGGCCGGCAGCGCGGCATCCTCCTTGGCGGCGAAGTAACGGAAAAAGGTACGCGGGGAAACCCCTGCCGCTTCGGCAATATCCTCCACCGTGGCCGCTTCCAGGCCCCGCTCCTCAAACAGCCTCAGGGCGGCCTCTTGGATTTCGGCCATGGTTTGCCGGCGGCGCCGCTCGCGCAGGCCGGGCGCAGCGGCACCCGCCGTCGTCGTTGTTGGTTCCGCTGATCCGCCGGTGCTGGCCGCCATGGCACCTTTCCCTGTGTTCGCCTTCAGTGATCAAGGCTACCGCACGTTTGTAATGCGCCTGCCAATATGGCAGTATCTGCCATATTGGCATGAAAGGGCGATTATAAGCATGAAATTGAAGATTGGCGACACCCTTGTCTACCCCCACCACGGCGCAGTAACCGTGACGGAGCTGAAAACCCGGTCCTTCAATTCGGTTGAGACCAAGTTCGTGCGCTTCCGCGTGCACCACAACGGCCTCATGATCGAACTGCCGGCCGCGAATGCGGACAAGGTCGGCATTCGCCGGGCCATCGGCAGCCGTGGGGTCAAGCAGGTGTTCACCATCCTGGCCGCACCCGCCCCGGCCGCCTCCGCCAAGGAAGTTTGGTCCCAGCGGTTCAAGAGCAACCAGGCGAAGATCACCACCGGCGACGTCTTCCAGGTCAGCGAAGTAGTCCGGGACCTGACCCGCCGCGCCCAGGGCGGACACCCCTCAGCCGGCGAAAAGCGTCAGCGCGAGGAGGCCATGCAGATCCTGGTTTCCGAACTCGCCGTCTCGCTGAAGACGGACGAGGAAGCCGCCCGCGCCATGATCGAGGACATCTTCGAGCCGGCCGAACAGCGCGCCGCCAGCTGAGGATTGGGGCGCCGGAGCGCCGGCCATCTTCCGTCGATCCTGTGTTCACCTTTTGGTTTTCCGCGTGCCGCAACATATAGTGGGAGCGCTTCACCGAATGTGACCCATACCACAGTGATTGAAGATGATTAATACAGTCTCAAACCAATACGGCAATCCGACCACGTCCGATCGGTCCGCACGGCTGGGGGCCGCGGACAGCCCGTTCGAAGAATGGGTGGATGTCAGCATCCACCTGGAACCTGAGCTGGGGATTATCCAGCTCAGCAGTCCGGGGCAGCATGCCGCGGCCCAGGAGGCGGCTGCGCTGCTGATGTACTCCGAGGACTTCGAGTCAGTGCGGCGGGCGGCCGCGGATTCAGATGGCCGGGGCCTCTGGTGCGCCAAGTACTCGAAACTGCTGATTCCCAGCACGCATGCCGGTGCCGGCAACCGGTTCTTCACCCTGTCCCAGCACAAGCCCGGGCAGCCTGGCGAGCCGGACTAGGGCGCCCCGGCCGAGGCCGCACCGCCGCCGGCGGCCTCTTGTCCCGAATCCGGTACCGGAGGATGATGTTGCCTACTTCATCCCCGCAGCCGGCCGAGGTGGGCGGCTGCCCGGGACCTAGGGGGAAGGTCAGGGATCGGTTGAGTTCACGAACGGCGGCTGGAATCCGCTCTGATCGGCGCGGATGGTTACCTCTGACATTCGTGTGCCTGGGCAGCTTCGCCATCGTTCTGGACTTCGCCGTCCTCAGCATCGGCGTCGGGGACATCATCCGGGACCTGCGGGTACCGCTGGCCACCGTCCAGCTGGCCTTGGTGACCTACTCCGTGCTGGCGGCCGCGCTGGCCATGGCCGGCGGGAAGCTCAGTTCGCTGCTCTCTCCCCTGCGCATCCAGTTGCTGGGCCTGAACCTCTATGCCGTGGGCATGCTGATCACGGCCGCGGCCATCAATGGTCCGGTCCTGGTCGCCGGCCAGATGGTGGCCGGCGTCGGCGCGGCCCTGCTGGTGCCCAACGGGCTGGCCATCCTGGGCGCCGCTTACAGCGGACGGCGGCGCAGCGCCGCCGTCGCACTCCAGTCCGGAACCATCGGCTTCGGTGCCACGCTGGGGCTGCTGCTGGGCGGGCTGCTGATCAGCGCGCTCGGCTGGCGCGCCCCTTTTGTCCTGCTCGGGCTGCTGGCCGTGGCGGCGCTGCTCTGCGGCAGCCTCATTCGGCTGCCGCTGCCACAGGAATCGGACAGCATCGACGCCGCCAGCGTGCTGCTGCCCTGCCTGGGGGTGGTGCTGATCATCGGTGCCGTCAACCAAATGGGGGTGTGGGGGTTCATCGCCGCCAGGCATGACGCACCGTTCACTTTCCTGGGCCTCTCCCCCGCCCCGCCGATGCTGGTGGCCGGCGTGCTGGTGCTGCAGCTGTTCGTGGGGCGGCAGCAGGCGATCAGGCAGGGCGTCCTGCAGCCGAACCGGCCAGGGACCGGGGCGGTGCGCGTCAGGTTGCGGGCCCCGCTGCTGGAGCCGTCGGTTCTGGCCTCCGGCGAGCGCAAGGCGCTGCTGGTGTGCCTGGTCGCCGTGAACCTGCTGTTCGGCGGCATCAGTTTCCTGCTGCTGCTGTATGCACAGACGGTGCTTGGTTACGCCGTTGTCGACGCCGCCGTGCTGCTGCTGCCGCTGGCACTGGCCACCTTCATCGCAGCGGCAGCGGCCGGGGCGGTGCCGCGGATCGTGCCGCCCCGGGCACTGCTGGCATGTGTCTACCTGCTGGGATCCGGCGGCACGGTCCTGCTGGCCTATGCCGTGGCCGCGGACTGGGGCGGGCCGGCGCTGGCAGCCGGCCAGGTGGCGACCGGAGCGGCAATCGGGCTGGGGCTTTCGCTTGGCGGTGCCTTCCTGACGGTCACCGCCGAGCCGGAGCTGGCCGGCGAAATCGGCAGCGTCCGCGGCCTGGCTTCCTTCCTGGGCACGGCGCTGGGCACCGCACTGGGCGGCACGGTCCTGCTCGCCGGACTGGACAATATCGGCAACCTGGTTGCCCGGCAGGGCTTCACCCTGCCGCCGGATGTGGCGCTGGACCCGGCGGCCGCCACCTCCGTAGTGCCCAACTACGCCCTGCATGCGTTCTTCTCCGGGTCCGCCTGGAACCTCACGCCCGCCCAGGTGTCCTCCGCCGTCGAAATCAGTATGCAGGCCCGGCTGGATGCGCTGCAGGCCGGCCTGGTGGTGCTGGCTTTGGCTTCGCTGGCAGGCGTGGCCACCGCGCGCCTGCTGCCGCGGCGGGCGGCGGTACCGGGTGCGGTCCGCTAGCGACTACCTGCCTCCCACCGCTCGCAGGCTCGCGGCGGGGCCCTCGACCGCTAGTCTGTGACGATGCCCAGCTCGCGCAGCTGTTGCGCGATGCCCGCCCCGTCCGGCGCATAGATCCAGGGGACGCCGCCCGTGCCGCCGGCAGCCCCCGGGGAGCGGCGCCCGGCCAGCAGCGCCTCGCTGGCGGACAGCTGCCGGATGGCGATGGCCGCCACGTGGTCCGGGAAGCGCCGGGCGAACTCCGCGTAGATGGCCTCGTCATGCTGGCCGTCGTCTCCGATAAGCAGCCACTTCACCTGGGGGAACTCCGTGGCCAGCCGGACGAGTTCGGACTGCTTGTGCTGCTGGCCGCTGCGGAACCAGCGGTCATGGGTGGGGCCCCAGTCGGTAAGCAGCAGCGCGCCGTCGGGATACAGGTTCCGGGAGAGGAACCGGGTCAGGGTCTGCGCCACGTTCCACGCCCCCGTGGACAGGTACAGCACGGGGCTGCCCGGATGCCCCCGGGCGATCCGGTCCATCAGCACGGCCATGCCGGGGGTCGGGGTCCGGGCGTGCTCATCCAGCACGAAGGTGTTCCAGGCGGCCAGGAACGGCCGCGGCAGCGCGGTGACCATAACGGTGTCGTCCACGTCGGAGACCACCCCGAAGCGGATGTCCCGGGGCACGATGTACACCACTGCCTCGGACGGCTCCGAGTCCTCGCAGGTGAGGACCACGGTGTGCCAGCCGGGCGGCAGCTCCGCCGCGATCCGGGCGTCCAGGACCCCGCCCCGGTCCGCGACGGCCTCGTGCCGCACGCCGTTGACCTGGACCATAACCTTCGCATTGGCCACCGGCGGACTGATGAAGTTGCGCCAGCCGCGGATTCCGTCCGCCACCAGCTTCGACGAGGCCTTGCCGCCTTCGAAGGCGCCTTCCCGGGCCATGACCACGCGCCCGAGGACGCGGAACCAGCCGGGCGCCCCGTACCCGGTAAAGGGCAGCACGGTGGCGACATGGCCGCGCCTGCGCGCCCGGCGCTCCCGCAAGGCCTGCCAGCGGTCCTCGATGCGCATGCCGATATGTGCGGCCTTCTCCAGGACTTCGGCTTCTTTTCCTGCACTGCCTGCCATGGGCCAAGTTTTGCACGGTCCGGCCCGGTGTTGGAAACCTGCCCGCCTCCCAGGCGGCCGCCGCCGTGATTAAGCCCTGATTAAGCGGAACCGCCCCGGCGCACCGAAGTGCGGCGGGGCGGTTCCCGGTGCCGGCCCGGCCGGCGGAGGCCTAGGCGCTGGTGAGGGCGAGCTCGCTGCGGACGGCGGCGAAGCCCTTGGTCCACGGAACCAGCTGGTCCACCATGGGGGCCAGGGTGCCGGCATTCTGCGCGGTCGGCTTGAACTCGGAGAAGTTCTCGAAGTCGGTAAACAGGTTGAACATGACCTGGTTGCGCACATGCGCGATCTGCAGCTCGGACAGCGCCCCGCGCAGGTGCTCGGCGGCGCGGGCGCCACCCATGGAGCCGTAGGAGACGATGCCGGCGGCCTTGTTGTTGAACTCGGCATTCAGGAAGGACAGGGCATTGATCAGCGCCGGTCCGGCCGAGTGGTTGTACTCGTTGGTGACGAAGATGTACCCGTCGAATTCGCTGATCCTGGCGGCGAGGGCCTTGGTGTGCTCGTTCTGGTAGTTCTGGTAGGCGGCCGGGTACGGCTCGTCCAGCAGCGGCAGGTCGAAGCTGTTGATGTCCACCAGTTCGAAGCGGGCATCCGTGCGGGCGGCCAGCTGGGCGAGGACCCACTCGGCCACCTGGTTGTTTACCCGGCCCGGACGGGTGCTGCCGGTGACGACGGCGATCCGGAGCGGCACGCCGTCCACGGCGGCGTGCCGGGGGCCCGGGGCCGATTCGGCGGCCGGTGCCGACACGGCGGGGGCCGCCGCTGCTTCGGCGGCACGGGACTTGCGGAAGAGGTTCTTGAACCAGGACATGGCTGCCTTCGGGTCGGAAACTTGATTCTTCAACCATCGTAGGACCGCGTTGTGTGATGTGTCAACAACCTGGCTGCGGTGCTTGGGCCGGGCCCGCCGCCCGCGGGCCTACCGGTTCCGGGACCAGCCCGCCTGTTCCGCTTCCGCCATCGCCCGCAGCCGCTGCAGGCTCTGCTCCATGCCCTCATGCATGGTTTTGGCACGGTTCCGGTCCTTGCCGAAACCGCTGACAACAATCCATCCGGGCCGGGTAATCGGGCGCACCACCAGGTAGGACTCGGTGACCCGCGTGCCGCCGTCCTCCGGATCGAAGCGGTAGCGCCACTGCACGGTGCCGCAAAGCGGCTCGGTGCGGGCGAAGGCGAACTCCCGGCCCGGTTCCGCCACCGTGACAATCGGCTTGTTGGACCAGGACATCCTTCCCACCCTGTTCCGCGCCTTGAACCGGGCGCCCGGGGCGGGTCCGGTGGCCCCGCCCAGCCAGGTGCATTCGACCACCTCCGGGCTGTACTGGGGGGTCCGGGTCACATCGGCGACAATCGCATAGACGGCCTCCGGCGGCGCGCCAATATGGATGCTCAGTTCATCATGATCGAGGGCCTGCATGGGATGCCCCTTCCGGCGGTCCCGCCCCGGCGGCGGGAGAACACGGCTTCAATCATTGGCCGTGCCAACGGCGACGGTCAAGAGGCCGCCATGGTCAGGACCCGAAGGCACTGCGGCGGGGACGGACATGGTCGAAGATCACCGCGGTATTGGTCCCGGCCACCTCCGGCCGGACGCTGAGGTTGTTGGCCACCAGGTCCCGCAGCGCCGAGGAGTCCGGCACCGCCACATGGATCAGGAAGTCCCGGTCCCCGGTGACAAAGAAAATGGCTTCCACCTGGGGCAGCCCCGCCAGATAGTGCTCGAACCTGCCCAGGTTCGAGCGCGCATGGGCCTGCAGCCGGATGGAGATCAGCGCCTGCAGGCCCCGGCCCACCGCCGCCGGATCCACCTCCGCGTGGAAGCCGCGGATGATGCCGCGCTCCTGCAGGGACCGGATCCTGCCGTGGCAGGTGGAGGGGGCGATGCCCGCGGCGGCCGCAATCGCGTTGTTGGGGGTGCGGGCATCGGCCTGCAGGATCTCCAGGATGGTGCGGTCCGTCGCATCCAGTCCGGGCGGTCGAATTTCCTTCGGCCGCTCGACCCCGCTGCGGGATGGTTCCGAATATTCAGGCATGACAGCCATCGTAACGAGAATCTTTGCCGAACAGATTGCGGTTCGAATTAATAATCTTCACGATGGCCTCAGGTAGTTCCAAGAGGTATGCGGCCGTCCGCGGCCCGGGTAGCAGGAGGAAGGATATGTACACACGCGCAGCAGCTCCGCGCACCGCCGTCGTCGTGGGGGCCGGCATGGTGGGGCTGGCCACCGCCTGGCATTTGCAGGAGCGCGGCATCGAGGTCACCGTGCTGGACCGCTCCGGAGTGGCCGCCGGCGCTTCCTGGGGCAATGCCGGCTGGCTGACCCCGGGCATGGCCATGCCGCTGGCTGATCCGACCCTGTGGTCCTACGCGCCCAAGGCGCTGCTCGATGCCACCGCGCCGCTGCACATCCCGGCCCGGCTGGACCCGCAGCTGTGGACCTTCCTGGCCCGTTTCGGACTCCACGCAACCCCCAAGGCGTGGGAGCGGGCCATGGCCGCGCTCACGCCGATCGACCGGATGGCCCTGGACGCATTCGACGAACTGACCGGGTCCGGGGTCAAGGCCTGGACCAAGAAGGGCCCGTTCATCATCGGGTTCGAGCAGGAGAAGGAAAGCCGTCCCTTCGTCCACGAGATCCGGCAGGTGGAGAAGGCCGGCCAGTCCGTGCCGCTGCACCGTCTGGACGATGCGCGGCTGAAGGTGCCCCAGCTCTCCGCGGGCGTGTCCACCGTGTTCGAGATGGAGGGCCAGCGCTTCCTCGAGCCCGGACCGTTCGTGGAGGCCCTGGCCGAGGCCGTCCGGGCCCGCGGCGGCAGGATCGTGGCCGGGGCCGAGGTCCGGGGGCTGCGGCACGGCCCGTCCGGAATCGCCGTGGACGCCTACGGGCATGAGCCGGTTTCGGCCGACGTCGTCGTGCTGGCCACCGGGGCCTGGCTGCCCAAGCTGGCCCGGCCGCTGGGCGTGCGCACCATGGTCCAGGCCGGCCGCGGCTACTCCTTCAGCGTGGCCACCGAGGATCCGGCGGAGTTCCCGATCTATTTCCCGGCGCGGCGGGTTGCCTGCACCCCGTACCAGAACCGGCTGCGGATCGCCGGCACAATGGAGTTCCGCGGCCCGGACGAGCCGCTGCAGACCGGCCGGGTCGACGCGATCCTGGCCGCCGTGCGGCCGCTGTTCACCGGGATGGACCTGGAGCATTTGGAGGATATCTGGGTGGGGCCGCGGCCGGTCACCCCGGACGGCCTGCCGCTGGTCGGGGCCACCCGCGCGCCGGGAGTCTTCGTCGCCGGCGGCCACGGCATGTGGGGCATTGTGCTAGGTCCGGCCACCGGCAAACTCCTGGCCGAACAGATTGCCACCGGGACGGTGCCGGAGCAGATCCGCCCCTTCGACCCGCTGCGGTAGCCCGGGCGGCGGGGAACACAAGCTCGCCCTGGCCGATCAGGACCGTGTCCACCCACCCGGCCAGGGCCTTGTTCCACGCCGTTGCGCCAGGTCCGCAGCCGCCGTTGGGCCGTCCACCTGGTGCGGCCGCCGGCCGTGGCGTCAGCCCATGGTGCGACCGCGTCCCGGTGGATCCCGTGGCAGGCGACCCGGCCGTTTTCGGCAAGGATGCGCACCGGTTCGCTGACATCTTTGGGCAGGTTTTCCACCAAAGCGCGGATCCCCTCGTGCCGTCCGGAGCCAAAGCGGAATGCCGGCGGCGGCCGGGGGGGTGTAATAGCGGTCCGCGGTGGCCGTACCGGCGGCCGAAAAATTCGGCCGCCGGTACCTGGATCAGTTCCCTGCATCCATGGAGCCGGCCTCCGCCTGCGGCTCAGGCGTCTTCGCGGCCGGGATTTTCCAGGCGGAAGAAGTTGGATTGGCGGCCGTCGCTGCGCTGCTCCTGGTAGATGAAATTCAGCCCCCGCTCGTCGAAGGTCTTGAACCATTCCTCCCAGCTCACGTGCTTAAGGTCGCCCTCCTCACCGCCGAAGTCGAACCGGAGCACGCCCAGGTGCTCCCCGTGCTCGGTGCCGCCGACGGTGGCGGGGACCGCATTCCGGGCCTCGGCCCACTGCCTGATGACCTCGTGGTGGGTGGTCACCAGGCTGCGCCCCTCCCGCTCCGGTTCCTCGTCGGGCGAGGTCACCTCCTGCGAGTATTTCAGTGAGTCCGAGGACTGCGGGCCCCTGCGGACCTTGCCGCCCTCGGGACCTGCACCCATGTCTTCGGGCGCCTCGCCGGTGTCCCCGCCTCCGGCCCGGACAAGAGCCTGGACCAGTTCGTCCTTCTTCATGCCAGAGGTGCCGCCGATACCGGCTTTTTTGGCTTCATCCCGCAGTTCCTCGACGTTCATCTCCCGCAGTTCGCTCTCGCTCGCATTGGGCGTATTGGGAGCCTGTTTTCCATGCTTGTCAGCCATGAGTGCCTCCTTCGTGGTGGCGACTCTACTGCAGGCCGGCAGCGGTGGCTAGGCCCGCCGGAGCGGCGCCGCGGGCCTTGGCCGCATCTTAAATGTATCTTTTCACCACTACCGGACGAATGACCGCTGCCTTCCCCGACGGCGGCACCGTGCCGCGAGCGGTCAGGTTTTGTCGGCCAGCGGCAGGCTGCTTCCGGGGCCGGCAAAGCAGGCGGCCGCGTAGTCCAGCACCGCGGCGGTGCGCGGGCTGGGCAGCACCGCCTCGGGCCACACGGCCTGGACCGCGGTGATCCCGGAGCGCGGCGCGAGCGGCCGGGCCACCACGCGCCGGCCCTCGGTGGTGGTGTCCTGCGAATTGGGCCGGGACATCAGCAGGCTGTAGCCCAGGCCCCGGCCGACCAGGGCGCGGACCAATTCGATCACCGGCACGGACATCAGCAGGTTGGGCCGCAGCCCCCGTTCGGCGAACATCAGCCGGGTGTTCGCGGTACTCGGGGTGGACTCCAGCATGATCAACGGCTCCGGCGCCAGCTCGGCCAAGTCCACCGCGGCTTCCCCGGCCAGCCGGTGGTCGGCGGCGAGAATGGCCACGACCTCCGTGTCATAGATGGTCCGGTACTGCAGCCCCGGCGGCAACTGCAGCCCGTAGACAATGGCAGCATCGAGCCGTCCGGTGTCCAGGGCGGCCAGCAGTTCGTCCTGGCTGCCCACCTCGATGCCCAGGGTGACCCCCGGGTGCAGGGCGGGGAAGCCCTCCAGAACGGGCGGCAGGACATTGGTGGCCAGGCCGGTGTAGCAGCCGAGCCTGACCGGGCCTTTGAGCCGGCCGTTGATTCCCGCCAGTTCGCTGCCCAGCTCGCCGGCGTCCTTGAGCAGCCGCCGCGCCCGCGCCGCAAAGAACTGCCCGGCCGGAGTCAGCTGCAGGCCTTTGGCCTTGCGCCGCACGCACAGCTGCTCGCCCACCGACTTTTCCAGGGCGGTAATGGACTGCGATAACGCCGGTTCCGAAATATGGAGTGCGGCCGCGGCAGCGCTGAGCGTGGAGTAGTCCGGCAGGGCAGCAAAAAGTTCGAGCTGCCGGAGGGTGAATTCGGCCATTTATCTTCCGTTAGGTCAAAGAAACTTGGTTATTTTCCGAAGTTTACCTACCGAAGTGCCGATGCGACACTGGCTGCGGAGCCTTCCGTTACCACCGCCCCTTCAGGAGTCGACGATGACCACTTCCATCACCGGAAAATGCCCGTTCGGTTTCGCCGCAGGCAGCAGCAGCGCAGCCGGCCAGCCGGCCGCACCGCCCGGGATTCCGCACGGCACCCCGGCGGCTGCCGCCGTCGCTCCCGCAGGCGGTG
>NZ_JBHTML010000076.1:0-17759 GCF_042679445.1 Arthrobacter sp. GCM10027362 | reverse complement strand
GACCCCGGCGCGGGCCCCGCGCCGTCGTCTGCCGCCCCGCGGCGTACGGCAGGGTCCGGCGAACCGATAGGCTTGAACCATGACTCCCTGGGACCTTGGCTCGCCGCTGTACCGCAAGCTGGTCATCTCGGCGATGGTGCTGATCGGCGCCGGCATCCTGCTTTCGGTCATCGCCGCCGCAGCACGGGTGCCCGGCCTGAGCTGGTCCGCCCTGGCCGTGATTGCCGCGGGCCTGCTCACGCACCTGGCGGGCCTCGTGGTCCGGGCCCGGGACGCCCGTGCCCGCCAGGCGGCCGCCCAAGGCGCCCCAGGCGGGCGTCTGCCGCGGAAGCAGGGCAAGTAGCCGCCGGTTGAGCCGGAGGGGCCTGGAAGGACCGATGAGCGAGATTCTGGAAGAGACCGGCAGGGTCCTCACCTGCAAGGTGGGCATGCGCTGGGGCGACATGGACGCCTACGGGCACGTGAACAATGTGGAGATCCTGCGCATCCTCGAGGAAGCGCGCATCCACGCCTTCGGTCCTCCAGGCGGGACCGGTGGCCCGGGCCAGGAACCGCAGGTGCCGCTGTTCTCCGCGCTGCCGGCCGGCACCCAGGCCCTCGTCGTCGAACACCGTGTGCGGTACCTCGCGCCGCTGACCTACCGCAACATCCCCCTGGACATCGATGTCTGGGTCAGTTCCCTGAAGGCGGCCAGCGTCACCATCGCGTACATTGTGCACGACCCGGTCACCGGCGAGGCCTGTGCCAAGGCCGAGACCACCATCGCCTTCGTCGCCGCGGACACCGGGCGGCTGCTGCGCATCCACGGCGAACAGAAGGCGCTGATTCGTCCGTTCGTGGGCCGGCCGGTCTTCGCATAGGCTGGAAAGAGTTTTTTGCCCGCATGAAGGAGTTGCATGTCTGAGCACGCACGGGTCAACCCGGACCTGGCCGGCCACGTCTACCCGGCCGGCGAGGTATATTCGGTCGGCCGCGAGAAGATCCGCGAATTCGCCCGCGCCGTCAAGGCCACCCACCCGGCGCACTTCGACGTCGAGGCCGCCCGCGGGCTGGGCTACCGGGACCTCGTGGCCCCGCCGACCTTCGCCATCATCGTCGCCCAGCGCGCGGACGCGCAGCTGGTCCAGGACCCGGCGGCCGGCATCGACTTCTCCCGCGTGGTGCACGCCGAACAGCGCTTCGTCCACCACCGCCCGATCGTGGCCGGGGACGAACTGGTGGCGGAACTGCACGTGGACCAGATCCGCGCCATGGGCGGGGGAGCGATGATCACTACGCGCGCTGAAATCAGCACCGTGGACGGGGAGAAGACCGCCACCACAACCTCGTCGATCCTGGTGAGAGGGGAAGGCCAGTGAGCATCGCACTCGACGCCCTGTCAGTCGGGCAGGAAATCGGCAGCAGGACCATCGAGGTCTCCCGCGCAGACCTGGTCAGGTACGCCGGCGCCTCCGGCGACTTCAACCCGATCCACTGGAACGGCCGTTTTGCCGAGCAGGTGGGCCTGCCCGGCGTCATCGCCCACGGCATGTTCACCATGGGAGCGGCCGTCCAGGTCGTCACGGACTGGATCGGCGACCCGGGTGCCATCGTGGACTATCAGACCCGCTTCACCAAGCCGGTGGTCGTCGAGGACGCGGACGGTCCCGGCGCCGAGATCGAGGTCAGCGGCACCGTCGGTGCCATCGACGAAGCCAACGGCACCATTCGGGTGGACCTGACCGTCACCGCCGCCGGGCAGAAGGTCCTGGTCAAGGCCCAGGCCCTCGTCCGGGCCCGGTAGGCCCCGGTGAGTGCAGCCAGCCTGGCTCCGCTGACCACCGTAGCCGTCGGCGGCCCCGCCCGGTGCTACGTCGAGGCCAAGTCCGAAGCCGGGATCATCGATGCCGTCCGCAGCGCGGACGACGCGGGCGAGCCGTTGCTGATCATCGGTGGCGGCTCCAACCTGGTTATCGCCGACGACGGGTGGCCCGGCACCGTCCTGCGCATCGCCGGCACCGGCTACTCGGTGGACGACGGCGGATCCGGGACCGTCCGGCTCCGCGCCGAGGCCGGCCAGCCGTGGGATGAACTGGTGGACCTGGCCGTCCGGCACGGCTGGTCCGGACTGGAAGCGCTCTCCGGCATCCCCGGACTCACCGGCGCCACCCCGGTCCAGAACGTCGGCGCCTACGGTTCCGACGTCTCGCACACCATCGCTTCCGTGCGCACCTGGGACCGCGAAGGCCAGGCGGTCAAGACCTTCGCCAACGCCGAGCTGGACTTCGGCTACCGGGACTCCGTGCTCAAGCGCAGCACGGTCAACGGATCCCCGCGCTACGTGGTGCTCTCGGTCGAATTCCGCCTGGAGCAGGACCGGCTGAGCGCCCCCGTGCGCTATGCCGAACTGGCCCGTTCGCTCGGCGTCGAGGCCGGACAGCGGGCCGGCGCCGCCGAGGTCCGCCGCGAGGTCCTCCGGCTGCGCGCTTCCAAGGGCATGGTGCTGGATGCGGCCGACCGGGACACCTTCAGCACCGGCTCCTTCTTCACCAATCCCATCGTGGACCCGGCGGTGGCGGACACGCTCCCGGAGAACGCGCCGCGCTGGCCCGCGGGCGGACAGGTCAAGCTCAGCGCCGCCTGGCTGATCGACCACGCCGGCTTCGGCAAGGGTTTCGGGCTCGCCGGGACGGCCAACGGCCGCCTCGACGGCTTCGCCGTCGCCCGCGGGCGGGCGTCGCTGTCCACCAAGCACACGCTGGCCATCAGCAACCGGGGCAACGCCACGGCGGCGGATATCCTGGCCATCGCCCGGACCGTGCGCGACGGCGTCGAGGACGCGTTCGGGATCCGGCTGCAGCCGGAGCCGCTGCTGATCAACTGCAGCCTTTGACTTCCTCTCCTCGTGGACGAGGCGGATGCCTACGCAGCTTCGCCGGGGTTGGCGTGAGCTGTTCGGCGGGTTCCCGTTTCGCAGGAGTCTGTTCCGGCAAGCCGGAGGCTGGCGTCCCTTCCGCGGATATGCAGGGGCTTGGGCCCATCCTGCAGCGTGAACGGATTTGGCCAGCCGGGGGCGGGCCGGTCCCTTCACGTTGAGCCCGTCGACGGCGACCGTTTGGTTTTCACGAATGAGCCGGAGGGCAAATTTGTGGTGGTCGCCGAGCGGGGCGTCCCGGGCCCTGCGGTGGAGCTTTGCGACGCGAAGCCTGGGACTTCACCCGGTTGGCGGAGCCTTTGTGCCTCCGGGGCAGTGCTCTTCTCAACGGGTTCATTGCCAAGACCGGTCTGGACTTCACACCGCTTGCCCACATGCTTGAAACGCTCAAGCCGGTGTCCTCCACCGCGTTTCGCTGCTGCTGCCTGGCGTCCAGAGCGGCCCGAAACCGCACCAGGTCCTGCCGCTGGCGGCGGAAGTCCACCAGACCGCGGCAGATCAGCCAGTATACGAGCCGGCTGCTCTGGCTGACCTGGACACGGCAGTCGACTCCGTGGGGCATGAACCAGCTTCCGCCCAGGAACTCCGGCAGCGCCGCCAGCAGGGCGCCGGCGTGCATCAGCCGGCAGGACGCCCCGGCCGGCCGGAACTGCCGCTCGAAGGCCAGCCAGCGGGCGTCCTCGGCGCCGACATGGTCCTGGCCGCTGGTCTCCAGGAACAGTCTCAGGTGCGCGTTGATCCGCAGGTACCGGTCAATGGTCACCGGCTGCTTGCCGCGGCAGCAGTGCTCCAGGAAGCGAGCCAGGACGTCGTTGATGGCCGGTTCCGCCGCCGGCCCGCAGGCTTCCGGCCCCGGATCTGTGGACGTCTCCGCCGGGCGGTGCGGCTGTGGAGCGGAAACGACGGCGGGCCGTGCCCACCTGCGTGGACACGGCCCGCCATGAGGGCAAGCTGTTACAGGTTGCCGGTGGCGATGCGCAGCATGCGGCGTAGCGGTTCGGCGGCGCCCCAGAGCAGCTGGTCGCCGATGGTGAAGGCGCTGATGTACTCCGGCCCCATTTCCAGCTTGCGGATGCGGCCGACCGGAATCTGCAGGGTGCCGCTGACGGCCACCGGGGTCAGCTGCTCCAAAGTGGCTTCCTTGGTGTTCGGCACCACCGTGGCCCATTCGTTGTCCGCGTCGATGAGCCGCTCGATCTCGGCCAGGGACAGGTCCTCGGTGAGCTTGAGCGTCAGGGCCTGGGAATGCGAGCGCATGGCGCCGATGCGCACGCACAGCCCGTCAAACGGAATGCGCGTGCCGGCGTCCCCGCCCAGGCCCAGGATCTTGTTGGTTTCGGCGCCGGCCTTCCACTCTTCCTTGGACTGCCCGTTGCCCAGGTCCTTGTCAATCCACGGAATCACGGAGCCGGCCAGCGGCACGCCGAACTGGGTGGCATCCAGTTCCGGGCTGCGCTGTGCGGCGAGAACCTTGCGGTCGATCTCCAGGATGGCCGAGGAGGGGTTGGCCAGCTGCTCCGCCACGGCGCCGTTGAGGGCGCCGAACTGGTTCAGCAGCTCGCGCATGTGCCGGGCGCCGCCGCCGGAGGCCGCCTGGTAGGTCATGGAGGTGCCCCATTCGATCAGGCCGTTCTTGAACAGCCCGCCAAGGCCCATGAGCATGCAGGAAACGGTGCAGTTGCCGCCGATGAAGTTCCTGATCCCGCGGTCCAGCCCCGCGTCGATGACATCCCGGTTGACCGGATCCAGCACGATGATCGCGTCGTCGGCCATCCGCAGCGTGGAGGCGGCGTCGATCCACAGCCCGTCCCAGCCGGCGTCGCGCAGCTTCGGGTACACCTCGGAGGTGTAGTCCCCGCCCTGGGCGGTAACGATGATGGGCAGTTTGGCGAGGGTGTCGATGTCGTAGGCGTCTTCGAGCCTGCCCGCGCCTTCGGCGAAGGCGGGAGCGGCTCCTCCGGCATTGGAGGTGGAGAAGAACACGGGGTTGATCAGGTCAAAGTCGCCTTCGTCCTGCATGCGCTGCATGAGGACGGAGCCGACCATGCCGCGCCAACCGACCAGGCCCACGGAAGGGGCGGAATTCCGGGCAGATTCAGTCATGCGCTCCATTTTACGCGAGTGGATGGGCCTGCCCATCCCGCAACTGGGGGAGTGGCTATGAAGCGGCCGAATCCTGCGCCCGGACCCAGCGGGCCATCCGGTAGCGGGTACCGTTGGCGCCGGTGTCCCAGCCCGTGCCGGGGGACACGCCGTCGAGCACCCAGCCCGGTCCCAGCGGCGGGGCGAAGGCGTCGCCGTCGGATTCCATGTCGATCACGGTCACCAGCGCGATCGTGGCCTGTTCCGTGGCCAGTCGGAAGATCTCGCCGCCGCCGATGATCCACAGTTCCTCCGCGCCCGGGCAGCGGCGGGCCTCGGCCAGGGCCTGCGGCAGGGATTCGACGACGACGGCGCCGGCGGCTTCCAGCCCGGCGCGCCGCTGCGGGCTGCGGCTAATGACGATGTTCGTCCGGCCGGGCAGCGGACGGTACTTGTCCGGGAAGGATTCCCAGGTGCGCCGCCCCATGATGACCGGATGTCCGGCGGTCGTGCGCTTGAAATGGGCCAGGTCCTCGGGCAGGTGCCACGGCATGCCGCCGTCCTTGCCAATGACGCCGTTGGTCGTCTGGGCCCAGATCAGACCGACCTGCGGCGTGTCCCGGGTAGCGGCGGTTCCGAAGGTGTTCATACGGCGATCGGCGCCTTGATCGTGGCGTGGTGGCGGTAGTTAAGAAGTTCGAAGTCCTCAAACCGGTAGTCGAAAATGCTCTCCGGCTTGCGCACGATGCACAGTTGCGGGTACGGGAAGGGTTCGCGGCCGAGCTGTTCGGTGACCTGCCGGAGGTGGTCTTCGTAGATGTGGACGTCGCCTCCGGTCCAGATGAACTCGCCGGGTTCAAGCCCCACCTGCTGGGCGACCATCAGGGTCAGCAGGGCGTAGGAGGCGATGTTGAACGGCACGCCCAGGAACATGTCCGCGCTGCGCTGGTAGAGCTGGCAGGAGAGCCGGCCGGGCCCGTCCTGTTCCGGCTGGACGTAGAACTGGAAGAAGGCATGGCACGGCGGCAGGGCCATCTTGGAAATCTCCGCGACATTCCAGGCGGAGACAATGTGCCGGCGGGAATCCGGATTGGTCTTCAGGCCCTCGATCAGCTGGGCGATCTGGTCGATGTGCCCGCCGTTGGGGGTGGGCCAGGAGCGCCACTGTACGCCGTAGACCGGACCGAGCTCGCCGTCCTCGTCGGCCCATTCGTTCCAGATCTTCACCCCGTGCTCCTGCAGCCACTTCACGTTGGAGTCCCCGCGCAGGAACCACAGCAGTTCCAGGACGACGGACTTGAAATGGACCCGCTTGGTGGTGATCAGCGGGAAGGACCCGGCGAGGTCGAAGCGGATCTGGCGGCCGAAGACGCTGCGGGTGCCGGTGCCGGTACGGTCGGTCTTGGGCGTGCCGGCGGCCAGGACCTCGCGCAGCAGGTCCTCATACGGGGTGGGGATCGCATTCACGGAATCCAGCTTAGCCGCCAAGGGAACCGTCGCGAGCGTGCGAGCGATGGGAGGCGGCTAAGCATTAGTGGGAGCGCCCCAACCTTAGTCATCGTAGGCGTCGAACTGCTCCACCGAGACGATGCGCCCGCGGTGCCTGACGCTGACCTGGCAGACAAGGACCGCGCCGGGACGCAGGTACGGGTCCGCGCTGGGCAGCTTGCCGGCCAGTTCCGGGGACATCCGCTTCTCCAGCACCTTGATCACCTGCGGCAGTACCGGCCGGTGGGTGCAGACAGCGGTGGACTTGTTCTTGTCCAGCAACGCCTCGATGGCCGCGCGCGCTTTCTTCGGCTTGCGCTCTGCGGCATGTTCGGTCAGCTGGGGCACGCTGCGGATTTTCAGCTGCTGCGCGGAGGCATACGGGGCGACGGTCTGCACGCACCGCACCCAGGGGCTGGTGGCAATCCGCTTCGGCCGCCAGGCGGTGAGCATCCGGCACACCGCCATCGCCTGGCGCCGGCCGGTGGCGGCCAGCGGGCGTTCGCCTTCGGCCTTGCTCCAGTTCGAGCGCGGCTTGGCCTTGGCGTGGCGGACGACGATGAAGGGATAGGTTTCGAGGTCGCCGCGGCTGTGCGCCGTAATCAGTTCCTCCAGCGGTTCCCGGTCCGAGGGGTTGGTCAGCAGGGGCAGGGCCTCGTCTACCGAGCACCACATGATTTTGTCCACCTCGGATCCGTCCGGGACGGGCTCGGTATCCTGCAGCCGGGCGGCCCAGTAGAAGACCTCTTTAATGCCGGAGGGCACCCGGTAGTGCACGGTGGGGAGCGGGATGCCCAGCTGCAGGTCCACCTGGATCTCCTCCCGGACCTCGCGCACGGCACATTCGGGTGTCGTTTCGCCGGCGTTCAGCTTGCCTTTGGGCCAGGACCAGTCCTTGTACTTCGGGCGGTGGATCAGCAGGACCTGCAGTTTGCCGTCGCGGATGCGCCAGCACAGCGCACCCGCGGCGGTGACCGTGACCGGGCCGGCGGGCGGCCCGGGGGCGGGCATGCCGGCCCTTTCCTCCAAGGGGCGTTCCATATCCTGCCTAGCGGCGCAGGGCGGCGCGCTGGCGCGACCGCGAGGCCAGCAGCCAGGACTGCACGTCGCTGAGCGGGTTGCCTTCTTCGTCCTTGTGGTGCCGGGTCCAGACGCCCCGGCTGTCCAGGTGCCAGCTGGAGGTGCCCGGGTCCAGGTAGCGGTCCATCAGGGCAATGAGCTCGGCGATGTCGTCGCGGTTGCTCAGCTGCACCAGTGCCTCGACGCGGCGGTCCAGGTTGCGGTGCATCATGTCCGCCGAGCCGATGAAGACCACCGGATCCCCGGCGTTGGCGAAGGCGAAGACCCGCGAATGCTCCAGGAAGCGGCCCAGGATGGAACGCACCCGGATGTTCTCGCTCAGGCCCGGCACCCCGGGGCGGACGGCGCAGATGCCGCGGACGATGACATCGACCTGCACCCCTGCCTGCGAGGCGCGGTAGAGCGAGTCGATGATGGCCTCGTCCACCATGGAGTTGACCTTGATGATCACCCGGGCGTCCAGGCCTGCCCGGCGGTTGGCGATTTCCTTTTCGATCCGGTCGATCAGGCCCGAGCGCACCGAGCGCGGGGCCACCAGCAGGCGCTTGAAGGTGGACTTGGGCGCATAGCCGGAGAGCTGGTTGAACAGCTTGGAGAGGTCTTCGCCCACCTGGTCGTCGGCGGTGAGCAGGCCCAGGTCCTCGTAGTAGCGGGCGGTCCGGGGGTGGTAGTTGCCGGTGCCGATGTGGCTGTAGCGGCGCAGGCCGTCGCCTTCCTGGCGCACCACCAGGGAGAGCTTGCAATGGGTCTTCAGTCCCACGATCCCGTACACCACGTGCACGCCCGCCTGCTCCAGCTTCCGGGCCCAGTCGATGTTGGCCTGTTCATCGAAGCGGGCCTTGATCTCCACCAGCGCGAGCACCTGCTTGCCGGCCTCGGCTGCATCGATGAGCGCGTCCACAATGGGGGAGTCCCCCGAGGTCCGGTACAGGGTCTGCTTGATGGCCTGGACCTTGGGGTCGGCGGCGGCCTGCTCCAAAAAGGCCTGGACCGAGGTGGAAAAGGAGTCGTACGGGTGGTGCAGCAGGATGTCCCGGCGGCGCATGGCGGCGAAGACATTGGCCGCCTTGGAAGTTTCGCTCTCGTTCAGGTAGCGGCTGGTGTAGGCCACGTACCGGGGGTAGTGCAGGTCCGGACGGTCGATGCCGGAAATGACGTTGAGCCCGCGCAGGTCCAGCGGGGCAGGCAGGGCATAGACCTCGGAGTCCTCCACCCCGAGTTCGCGCACCAGGAGGTTGCGCACGCTCGGGTTGATATCGGTGGTCACCTCCAGGCGCACCGGCGGGCCGAAGCGGCGGCGCAGCAGTTCCTTCTCCAGCGCCTGCAGCAGGTTCTCGGCGTCGTCCTCCTCGACTTCCAGGTCCTCATTGCGGGTGACCCGGAAGCTGTGGTGCTCCAGCACCTCCATGCCCTGGAACAACAGGTCCAGGTGGACGGCAATGACTTCCTCCAGCGGGATGAACCGCGCGGTGCGTCCGGGCACCGAGCCGGCGCGGGGGCCGTCGACGGAGATCAGCCGCGGCAGCTGGTCCGGCACCTTCAGGCGGGCGAAGAGCTCCTTCTCGCTGACCGGGTTGCGCACGATGACGGCAAGGTTCAGGGACAGGCCCGAGATATAGGGGAACGGGTGGGCAGGATCCACTGCCAGCGGGGTCAGGATCGGGAAGACCTTTTCCTTGAACATCTCCGTCAGGCGCTGCTGCGCCGCGTCGTCGAGTTCGTCCCAGCGCATGATGTGGATGTGTTCGTACGCCAGTTCCGGGCGGATCTGCTCGGCGAACACCCGTGCGTGCCGTTCCTGCAGCCGGTGCGCCTGTTCCTTGATCTGCTCCAGCTGCTCGATCGGGTTGAGTCCGGCGGCGGAGGGCACCGCCAGGCCGGTGGCGATCCGCCGCTTCAGCCCGGCCACGCGCACCATGAAGAACTCGTCCAGGTTCGAGGCGAAGATGGACAGGAAGTTCACCCGCTCCAGCAGGAACAGGTCCGGATCCTCGGCCAGTTCGAGCACCCGGGCATTGAAGTCCAGCCAGCTGGTTTCCCGGTCCAGGAAGCGGTCGAGGCTGAAGTCACCGTCCGGGACCTGCGACGGGGCGAACTCGGGGATGTCGATGCGGTCCTGGGTGGCACGGGCCGGGGCAACCTCCGTGGAACCGAACCTCGCGGAAACCGGAGGTGCGGATTCGGGAACCATGGTGAGTCTCCTAAATGCTTGGGGCAGGCAGCGGCGTCGGACGGCCGCCTATCTACCAGATTAGTGATCAGCGCGGCTGCGGGCCCGCCGGCGGGGCAGGCGCGTACATGACGTCGGTGTCCCAGCGGGTGAAGCCGAGCTTGCGGTACAGGGCCACGGCCGGCTCGTTGTCCGCGTCCACGTACAGCATGATGGCGCTCTGCCCGGCCGCCTGCAGGTACCTGATGCCGGCCACCGTCAGGGCCTTGCCCAGTCCCAGGCCCTGCGCCTGCGGTGTCACGCCGACGACGTACACCTCGCCGATGGAGGGGTGGGTCCCGGTGCGCGGGTGGATTTTGGTCCAGTGGAAGCCGAGCAGTTCGCCGTCGTCCTCGCGCACTGCGAGCAGGAAACCGGCCGGGTCGAACCACGGTTCCGCCATCCGGGCCTGCAGGTCCGCCAGGGTCATCGCCCCCTGTTCGGGATGGTGCGCGAAGGCCGCGGCGTTGGCCCTGAGCCAGGCCTGCTCGTCCTGTCCCGGGACGAAGCTGCGCAACTGCACGCCCTCGGGCAGCGCGGCCTCGGCCAGCCGGGGCACGTGCGCCAGGCGCATCCGCCACAGCTCGCGCACGGGGGCGAAGCCGAACCGGGCCGCGAGCCGGGCGGCGGCTTCGTGGCCGCCGTGCGACCAGGCCCGCAGTTCCGGCAGTTCGGTGTGCCGGCGGAGTTCCTGGACCAGCCCGGTACCCACGCCCTGGTTCCGGTAGGCCGGATGGACCACCAGTTCGAGCACGCCCTCGCCGCCGCGCGGCAGCAGGACGACGGCGGCGCCGGCCAGCGAGGTGGCCGTGGCCGGGTCCGAATGCTCCTCGGCGGCGTAGCTGGCCAGTACCAGCAGGTTGTCCTCCGCGGTGGCGCGCAGCGTCACCCAGGTCTGCTCGGACAGCGGCGGATTGCCGTCGGATTCTTCGGCCGCATCGGCCAGGGCCCGGAGATCGGCCAGGACTTCCGGATCGGGCGAGCCCTTAATTGTCATCACCGGCCAGACCGGCGCCGTCTGTTCGCTCATGGACCTAGCCTAGCCTCCGAGGGCCCCGCCGCGAGCATGCGAGCGGCGGGAGGCGGCTAGGCGCTAGCGTTCGCCGCCTGCCCATGCTTCGCAAGCTCAGCACGGGACCCGGACGGCTCTCTGGCCGAGGGCCCCGCCGCGAGCATGCGGGCGGCGGGGCGGGAGCACCCGTTCCCTAGCTGTTCTGGGGGATGTCCGCCGGGTCGTCGTCCTGGGCCCGGACCAGGGTAAAGCGGTAGCCGACGTTGCGCACGGTGCCGATCAGGCCCTCGTGGTCCGGGCCGAGCTTGGCGCGCAGCCGCCTGACGTGCACGTCCACCGTCCGGGTGCCGCCGTAGTAGTCGTAGCCCCAGACCTCGTGCAGCAGCTGGTCCCGGGTGAACACCCGGCCCGGATGCTGGGCCAGGTATTTGAGCAGTTCGAATTCCTTGTAGGTCAGGTTCAGCGGTTCCCCGCCCACCCGGGCGGTGTAGCTGGCTTCGTCGATGACGACGCCGGAGGCGTGGATTTCGGTGCCGGCTTCCTGCTCGGCGTTGTTGGCGTGCGCGATGATCAGGCGCAGCCGCGCCTCCACCTCGGCCGGGCCCGCGGTATCGAGCACGACATCGTCGGCCAGCCAGTTCGCGGAGACCGCCGCCATGCCGCCCTCGGTGAGGATGAGCATCAGCGGCGCACCCAGGCCGGTGGCCTTGAGCAGCTGCGTCAGCGAGCGTGCCCCGACCAGATCCTTGCGCGCGTCCACCATAACGACGTCGGAGGGGTCGGTTTCGAGCAGCGCGGTGGGCTCGGCGGGGAGGATGTGGACCTTGTGGTTGAGCAGTTCGAGCGCAGGGAGGACATCCACGGACGAGCCGGGACTGTTGGTCAGGAGCAGAATGTGCGGCATATTTCCTCCAAAGGTTAGATGGCGCACATCGTTGGGCGACCCGCCACAGACCGCTGTGGACGCCGGCCATGCCTGACGGATGCGGACAATTATATATGCGCGGGTGCCGCCGGTGCCGTGTCCTCGCGCTCACCGGGGGAATGAGGCAGGATGGCTAAGTGAGGATCTGGATAACGGCGGCGGCTTCGGCCGCCGTTTTGTGTGCGGTGGCCGGTGCCTCCTACCTGCCGCTGGCAGCGGTCGTAACTATTGTCTGCGCGGCTTCCGTGGCTGCCGGTATCGGCTGGCCGCTGCTGCTGGCGGTACCCGCCCGGAAGACCCTGGCCGCGGTGATTTCGCTGGCCGGCGTTGCCGCCGCCCTGCTGGCCGCGGCCGCCCCGGAGACCATGGCGATGCAGTGGACGGTGGTGGTCGTGGCGCTGGCCGTGATGGTGGTCTTCGTGATCCAGCTCCTGCGCGGTACCGGACAGCCGCACCGTCTCGAGTCGACATTCGGTGCGAGCACCGGCGCCGCCCTGGCCGCCTTGGGCGCCGGCTGGGTGGCCAGCGAACGGCTTGGCGTCAATGCCTCCGATTCCTCGCTCACGCTGGTGACCGCCGTCAGCATGCTCTTCGCGGTGGCCGCCTGCGTCCTGCCCTGGCCGGACCGCCTCGTCGCCCCCCTGGGAGTGGTGCTGGCAGCGCTGGCCGGCGGAGTGGGCGCGGCACTGTTTTCCGCCGTGCCGCTGTGGCCTGCGGTGCTGGTCGGCGCCGTCATGGGCACCGTCGTCGTTTGCTTCCGCCGGTTGACGCTGGCCGGCGGCACGCCCGACCAGGTGCCGGCGCTGGTCTCGGCCGGCCTGATGCCGGTGCTGGCCGCGGGGTCGCTGGTCTACCCGCTCGAACGCCTGCTCATCCACTGACGGCAAGCGGCATCCGGCGGCCGCAGGCGCCGGATGTGACCCTGCCCATAAACCCGTCCGGACCGCCCTCATGCGGCCGCACGGGCATCGGAGGGCCGTTACTATGGTCGTATGTCGCATCTAGCACTCGAGATTTTCTTCATCAGCCTGCTCGTGGTTGCCGGCCTGTCGATGGCCTGGTTCGCGGGCCTGGTCGTCTGGCGCCTCTTCAAGGGCCAGCGGTAAGCATCCGCCGCAGGCAGGTTTTCGGCTATGGCCATCGAAATCCCTACCGATCTGACACCTGAGCTGGTGCCCCTGTCCTGGCTGCTCGGCACCTGGGAGGGGCAGGGCCGGCTGGGCAGCGGCGACGCGGACTCGGAGCACTTCTTCCAGTCGGCGACGTTCAAGCAGAACGGGCTCCCGTACCTGCAGTACACGGCCGAGAGCTGGCTCACCGACGAACAGGGCACGAAGCTGCGTCCGCTGACCGTGGAATCGGGCTTTTGGGCGCTGGACCGCAAGCTCAACGAGGCCGACGTCGGCCCCGGGCTGGTCCCTGCCGAGATTGTCCCGGCGCTGAAGTCCGCGGACGAGGTGGAGGAGCTGCGCAACGCCAACGGCGGTTTCGACATCACGGCCACGATCGTCCATCCGGGCGGCATTGCCGAGCTCTACTACGGGCAGATCAAGGGGCCGCAGATCCAGCTCGCCACGGACATGGTGATGCGCGGCTCCCAGTCCAAGGAGTACGCCGCCGCCACCCGCATCTTCGGGCTGGTCAACGGGGACCTGTTCTGGCGCTGGGATGTCGCCGCCCAGGGCAACGAACTGGAGGCGCATGCTTCCGCCATCCTCAAGAAGGTCACCTGAGATGACATACAGAAGCCCCCTGCTGGAACGTCCCGGCGCGGTCGAGGCCTCCGGCGCCGATGCCGGGGTGGCCGCCCACTACGGCGACCCGCTGCGTGAGCAGCGGCTGCTGGCCGCGGGCGAGGCAGTGGTCGACCTGTCGCACCGCGGCGTGGTGACGGTCTCCGGGCCGGACCGGCTGGGCTGGCTCAACACCCTCTCGTCCCAGCTGCTGCTTAACCTGCAGCCGGGAGAATCCAGCGAGGCCCTGCTGCTGACCGTCCAAGGCCGCATCGAATACGACATCCGCATCGTCGACGACGGCGAAACCGCCTGGCTGATCGTCGAATCCTTCGAGGCCCCCGGCCTGGCCGAGTGGCTGCTGAAGATGAAGTTCATGTTCCAGGTGGAGATTGCCGACGTTTCGGACCGGTGGGCCGTGCTCGGCAGCGTCCGGGCGCTGCCGGAGCTTTCGGGCGCGACCGTGTGGCAGGACCCGTGGCCCCACGTGGGCGCCGGCGGATTCGCCTACACCGGCATCGAGGAGCCTGCCCACCCGGGCCGGGAGCGGACTTGGTTCGAATACCTGGTGCCGGCCGGTGAATTGGAGGCTGCGGCCGAGGGCCGCGAACTGGCCGGGGTCTGGGCGGCCGAGGCCTTACGGATCGCCGCCTGGCGGCCGCGGTCCGGCGCCGAGACGGATGACAAGACCATCCCGCACGAGCTGGACCTGATCCGCACGGCGGTGCATCTGGCCAAGGGCTGCTACAAGGGCCAGGAAACGATCGCCCGGGTCCACAACCTCGGACATCCGCCGCGCCGGCTGGTCTTTTTGCAGCTCGACGGCGCCCGGCATACACTGCCGGCCGCCGGCAGCGAGGTTCGGCTCGGGGACCGGAAGGTGGGCACGCTGACCTCGGCGGCCTGGCACTACGAAATGGGGCCGGTGGCCCTGGCCGTGGTCAAGCGGTCCGTGGATCCCGCGGCGCCGCTGCTGGTGGTGGACGGCGCCGAGGAGTACGACGCGGCCCAGGAAGTGATCGTCTCGCCGGACGCCGGCCAGGTGGTCGGCCGGCAGGCCGGTTTCCTGCGCGGACCGCGCTGAGGCCTGCAGCGGATGCGGGCCGTCTGGCCGGCCCGCAAGCTCGCCGCCGGCAACGGTCATGCGGAGGCGGGCGTGAACGCTGGCCTGCCCGCCCCACTCCCTTACGGCCGGGCCGGCAGGTACACCGAGGTCTGCGTGCCGGCTTCGACGAAGCCGAGGGAGCGCGCGGTGGCCCGCGAGGCGGTGTTGTCCTCGTGCGCCCGCCACTGCGGAATCAGCCCGGCGCCGAGTGCCTCGTGGCCGGCGATGGCGGCCAACAGGGTGCCGATGCCGCGCCGCCGGTAGGCAGGAGCGGTCAGCACCGAGAGGTGTCCGAGGATGGCCTCCCATTCCTCGTAGCCGGCTCCGGCCACCGGTTCGGTGCCGTGCAGCAGGACAAAGGTCTTGTCCATGTTGCTCAGGCCCACCTCGTTGTTGTCATCCGGCGGGCACAGCGCCTCAAGCCGTGCCGCTTCCTCGGGCGCGGTGGAGATCACGATGTCCTCGGACGGCTGTGCCGTCGGCAGGTCGTCGGCGAAGGACAGGTAGGCCTTGCCCAGCCCATGGCCGCCGCGGGCCCGGCTCAGCTGCAGCAGCGTATGGTACTCGGCCAGCTCGGCGTCCGCATAGGCTGCGGCTCCCTCGACCGCCCATTCGGGGCCCACCAGGGCCGAATGTCCGAACAGCCGGACAAAGGTGAGGACGGCGGCGTCGTCGTCGATCCGGACCAGCCTTCCCCCGGCGGCGGCGAAGGCCTCGTCCCCGAAGCCGAGCAGGCGCGCCCAAGCGAGCAGGACGATGTCCTCGGTGCCCGGATCCAGCTGCATGCAGCAACAGTAACCGACGCCGGGCTCAGCCGAAGAGCACGGCCGCCTCGTCGTAGCGCTCCTGGGGAACCTTCTTGAGGTTGCCCACCGCCTCCTCGAGGCCGACATTGAGGATTTGGGTGCCGCGCAGCGAGACCATGGTGCCCCACAGGCCCTTGGTGGCCGCGTCCACCGAGGCCATGCCCATGCGCGTGGCAAGCACCCGGTCGTAGGCCGAGGGCACGCCGCCGCGCTGAATGTGCCCGAGCGTGGCGGCCCGCGTTTCCAGCCCGGTGAGCTGCTCGATCTGGGGCGCGATCCGTTCGCCAATGCCGCCGAGCCGCGGGCGGCCGAAGACGTCCATGCCGCGCACCGAATGCGGGATGTGCTCCCCGGCCGGGACCCATCCCTCCGCCACGACGACCAGCGGCGCCCGGCCGCGCCGGTGGGCCTCCAGGACCCATTCCACCACCTGGTCCATGGACACCTGCTGCTCCGGGATCAGGATGGCGTGGGCGCCGGAGGCCATGCCGGCGTGCAGGGCAATCCAGCCCACGTTGCGGCCCATGACTTCGGCGATCATGCAGCGGTGGTGGGACTCCCCGGTGGTGCGCAGCCGGTCGATGGCCTCGGTGGCGATCTGCACGGCGGTGTCGAAGCCGAAGGTGTAGTCCGTCGCGTCCAGGTCATTGTCGATTGTCTTGGGCACGCCCACGATCGGCAGCCCGGCCTCGGTGAGTTCACGGGCCCCGGCCAGGCTGCCTTCGCCGCCGATGACGATGACGGCGTCGACGCCCAGCCGCTTCAGCGTTGCACTGATGTTCCGCGGCCCGCCGTTCGGGCCCTCGCAGGGGTTGGTGCGCGAGGTGCCCAGGATGGTGCCGCCCTGCTTGGAAATGCCGCGGACCATCTGGCGGGGCAGGTCGATGACGTCGCCGTCGAGGACACCCCGCCAGCCGTCCCGGAAGCCGACAAACTCATGCCCGTGGATCTTGATGCCCTTCAGCACGGCGCCGCGGATGACCGCGTTCAGGCCGGGGCAGTCGCCGCCACTGGTCATGATGCCGATCTTCATGGAGCCCAACTTTCGTCTTGAATCCAAGGCTTTTCCGGAAGCGCTTCATCGGGCCCCTTCCGATTCTATGCGGCGGCGGGAAGTGCTGTCTTTACCGGATGCCCCGGCCGCTGCCGGCGAGGATCCGCTCCAGGACGATGCTGCCGTCCTGCCAGGGCAGCAGCAGCCAGGCCACCAGGTAGGCCCCGAGGCCGAGCCCGGGGAACAGGAACAGCAGCAGGGTGGCGATCCGCACGATGGCGGGATCCCAGCCGAACCTGGCGGCGATGCCGCCGCAGATGCCGGCGACCCAGCGGTCCGGACCGCGCCGGAGGGGAAGGGAGCGGAGGAAGCTGTACACGGAGTCCATCAGGTCCTGCTTTCTAGTTGTCTGTCCAGGTCTCTGTCGTTTTGCCGCCGCCGTTGCCTTCGCCGCCGGCCTTGCCGCGGAGGACGTTCAGGATGCCCGCGGCCACCAGGGCGAGGCCCGAGCCGATCAGGATGGCGATCAGCACATAGCCGAGGTTGAGGCTGATGCTCCACCAGAGGCCGGCGAGCACCAGCAGCCCCACGGCAATGGCGGTCAGACCCCAGATTATGGTGCCGGCACGTGGGCGGGACAGCTCCGGGGTGTCCTGGAAATCCTGTTCGAAGCCATTCTGGAAATCGTTGCCCATGGCGGTCCTCCTATCCCTGGCCGGCCGGTGCGGCCGGGCCTTCGACGATGTCCACATTGCTTGCGACGCCCCGGATCTGCAGGATGAGCACCGGCTGCGAGCCGTTGTCGTTGAGGGTGAAGGCCGCCGGGCGCCAGAGCCCCGAGGTGCTGCCGCTGTCCCGGGTCGTGGTGTATTCGATGTTTCCGAGCGCCAGTTCGGAGCGGACCTCCACCACCGCACCCCGGGGGATGATGACCTCCACCGAGGCCGCGGCCGCATTGACCGGCACGACGACGGGTCCGCTGCCGGGGCGGACGCCGGCCAGGTCGAGCACGGCCTGGCCGGCGGCCTCGCTGTAGCCTTCGCCGGCAGGATGCCCGCTGGACGCGGTCCAGCTGGTCCTGCTGCCCACGGCGAAGTTGGGCGTCTGCCACTGCATGGCGGCGCTGCCGAGCAGGGCGGCCGCCAGTCCGACGGCGGCCAGGAAGCCGAGCACGCCGGAGCTGCGGCCGCGGGCGCCGGCCACGACGATGCCGATGCCCAGCGTCACCAGCACGACGGCGGCGACAACCGGAACCACCGTGCGGCCCAGGTCCAGCACCCGGGCCGCGTTCAGGGCGAGCACCAGCCCGCCGAGCAGCATGGCGGCACCGAGGGTCACCGCCACTGCCGGACCGGAGGGACCGCGGCGCAGCGGCTTCAGCTGCGGGGCCTTGGTGTAGCCGGCAGGCGGC
>NZ_JBHTML010000075.1:0-17935 GCF_042679445.1 Arthrobacter sp. GCM10027362 | reverse complement strand
AGGAGGCCTTCGAGCGCTACAAGCTCAACGACGTCAACGCCGGCACCTCCGGCACCGCCGGCGGCGAGTCCTGACCCCTCCCTTCCGGCAAAAAACTGGTCGGCAGATGCTCCCCGCCTGCCGAAAGCGGTCGGCAGATGTTGCCTTTGGGGAGAAAGTGGCCTGCGGGCGGCCTCCGCAGGGGAACCTGCCTTGAACGTTCGATCCTGCCACGGCGAGCGGGCGTGTTCGGCTGCGGCCGGACCGCTTCGCCGCCAATTTCTGCGAAGAGCAAGCATCTACTGCCCACTTTCCGCCGGCGGGGAGCATCTGCTGACCGATCTTGGCTTCGGAGGAGGAGGGATTTAGTAGGAACCACACAAATCCCAGGATGTCCCCGGATACGGCCGTGCGCGTATGCTCGATGCATGCCCCAGCCCCGCACCGCGTCCCCTGCCGCCCCCTCCCGCGCCCGTTCCCGGGCCGCCGGAACCGGCCAGCAGGGCGACCCGGAGCTGCTCGAACGGCTCCGCTCGAAGATCGGGGCGCTGTCCACCGCCACCCTGAAGCGGCTGGACACGGACCTGCCCTGGTACCGCAGCCTGCGCCCGGACGAGCGCGCCGCACTGGGCCTGGTGGCGCAGAAGGGGATCGCCTCCTTTGTCACCTGGTACGAGCGGCCCACGTCCCCGGCCTGGGTGATGAACGATGTCTTCGGCACCGCACCCACCGAACTGACCCGCTCGATCAGCCTCCAGCGCGCCCTGCAGCTGATCCGCGTCATCGTGGCCGCGGTGGAGGACCAGGTGCCGGATCTGGCCGGCGGTGCCGGAGAGGCCCCGCTGCGCGAAGCCGTGCTGCGCTACTCGCGCGAGGTCGCCTTCGCGGCCGCCGACGTCTATGCCCGGGCGGCCGAAACCCGCGGCGCCTGGGACACCCGCCTGGAGGCCCTGGTGGTGGACGCCATCCTGCGCGGCGAGAGCTCCGATGCCCTGCGCTCCCGGATTGCTGCGGTGGGCTGGAAGTCGCAGGGCCGGATCACCGTGATGGTCGGCAGTTCCCCCGCCGAGCCCAGTCCGTCCTTCGTCAACGAACTGCGCCGGGCCAGTGCCCGGTTCGCCGATGACACGCTCGTGGGCATCCAGGGCGACCGCCTGATCCTGGTGCTCGGCGGCCTGGGCAGCCATGAGGGGGACCTCGGGTCCGCCTTTGTCCGGCTGAGCGAGCTCTTCGGGCCCGGGCCCGTGGTCTATGGCCCGGAAGCCGCCTCGCTGATCGACGCGAGCGCTTCGGCACAGGCCGCGTTTGCCGGGCTCAATGCCGCTCCGGCGTGGCCGGGGGCGCCGCGGCCGGTGGCGGCCAACGACCTGTGGCCCGAGCGGGTGATGTCCGGGGACGACGCCGCCCGGCGCGAACTGTACAAGTACATCTATGTGCCGCTGGTCACCGCCGGCAACGGCCTGGTGGAGACCCTCTCCGGCTATCTTTCACTGGGACATTCGCTGGAGGCGACCGCCCGGGAACTGTTCGTGCACGCCAACACGGTGCGTTACCGGCTGCGCCGGGTTTGCGACGTCACCGGCTGGGATCCGCTGCTGCCGCGCGAGGCCTTCGTGCTGCAGACAGCCCTGGCGGTGGGCCGCCTGCTGGCCGCCGCACGCCCCGCGCAGGACCGCGGACCTGCCCGGCCGTAGGACCGCGGCATTGTAGACTTCCTACAAAGCCTCCGGGTGAGCTTCGTTCGCCCGGACACCGAAAGAACCCCAACGTCTTTGGAAAGCTGGATACGTGCTTGCAATCGTCTGCCCCGGCCAGGGCTCCCAAACGCCAGGATTCCTCAGCCGGTGGCTGGAAGTGCCGGGCGTTGCCGAACATCTCGCCGAACTGGGCAGCATTGCCGGCCTGGACCTCGCCGCCCACGGCACCGTCTCGGACGAAGAGACGATCAAGGACACCGCCGTGGCCCAGCCGCTGATCGTGGCCGCCGGCCTGGTGGCGGCCCGGGTCCTGACCGACGGGGCGCCGCTGGATCTGTCCACCGTCGTCGCGGGGCACTCGGTGGGCGAAATTACGGCGTCGGCCATCGCCGGCGCACTGACCGAGGCCGACGCGATCACCTTCGTGCGTGAACGTGCCAACGCCATGGCCCGGGCCGCAGCCGAGGCCGAGACCGGCATGAGCGCCGTGCTCGGCGGTGACCCGGACGAGGTGCTGGCCGCCATCGCCCGGGCCGGGCTGACACCGGCCAACGCCAACGGCGGCGGCCAGATCGTGGCCGCCGGAACCCTGGCACAGCTGCAGGCCCTTGCGGCCAACCCGCCGGCCAGGGCGCGGATCATCCCGCTGAAGGTCGCCGGGGCCTTCCACACCGTCCACATGGAGCCGGCCATGGCGGCGCTGGAGGCACTGCGCCCGCAGCTGACGCCGCTGCAGCCGGTGCTCACGCTGCTCTCGAACTACGACGGCGAGCCGGTGGCCGGCGGCGAGGAGAACCTGGACAGCCTCATTGCCCAGGTGTCCAGGCCGGTACGCTGGGATCTGTGCATGGAGGAAATGCTCTCCACGGGCATTACCGGAATCCTGGAACTGCCTCCGGCCGGAACCCTCACGGGACTGGCCAAGCGGGGCATGAAGGGCGTTGCCACCATGGCACTGAAGACTCCGGATGACCTGGACGCCGCCCGTGCGTTCGTTGCCGAACACAGCAGCATCGTCCCGGCCGTCTCTGACGCAAGCTCTGTAACCGAATCTGGAGAAGTCAACTAGTGAGTACCCCCGCCATGCTGCAGTCACCGCTGCGCGAGCATTCCCGCGTCCTGGGCCTGGGCGCCTACCGCCCGGACGTGATCGTGACCAACGAGGACGTCTGCCAGTGGATCGAGTCCTCGGACGAGTGGATCCGCCAGCGCACCGGCATCGTTACCCGCCACCGGGCACCCGCGGACGTCTCGGTGATCGACATGGCCGAAGCTGCCGCCCTGGAGGCGCTGCAGAAAGCCGGCATCGAGGGATCCCAGCTTGGCGCCGTCATCGTCTCCACGGTGTCCCACCCGTACGCCACGCCGTCCGCCGCCGCCGCGCTGGCCGACCGGATCGGCGCGACGCCGGCCCCTGCCTTCGATATTTCCGCCGCCTGCGCCGGCTACTGCTACGGGATTGCCCAGGCCGATGCGCTGGTCCGCTCCGGGACCGCCGAGTATGTGCTGGTGGTCGGGGCCGAGAAGCTCTCCGACGTCATCGACAACACCGAGCGCAGCATCTCCTTCCTGCTCGGCGACGGTGCCGGTGCCGCCGTCGTCGGCCCCTCGGACATCCCCGGCATCAGTCCCTCCGTGTGGGGATCCGACGGCGGCAAGTGGGACGTCATCAGCATGACGCATTCGCTTCTCGAGGTCCGTGACCTGTCGCTGGCTGCAGAGGCCGCCGGCTCCCTGGCCACTGCCGCCAAGGAACGCGACGACGACGGGGGCCGGAAGCTGTGGCCAACGCTGCGTCAGGACGGTCCCTCCGTCTTCCGCTGGGCGGTCTGGGAAATGGCCAAGACCGCCAAGCGTGCCCTGGATGCTGCCGGCGTGCAGCCGGAGGACCTCGCGGCGTTCGTTCCGCACCAGGCGAACATGCGCATCATCGACGAGATGGTCAAGCAGCTGAAACTGCCCGAGAGCGTGGTCGTGGCCCGGGACATCTCCGACGCCGGCAACACGTCCGCGGCGTCCATCCCGCTGGCCACGCACCGGCTGCTGCAGGAAAACCCGCAGCTGTCCGGCGGCCTCTCGCTGCAGATCGGTTTCGGCGCCGGACTGGTGTTCGGCGCGCAGGTGATCATCCTGCCGTAGTATCTTCAGAGTTTCCCCTTACCAAGCCGTCGACAACGGTTTGACAACCCTGCCGGACACCGCGCCGGCGCCACGAGAAAAGGAGCCATTCATGGCGAGCAACGAAGAAATCCTGGCAGGCCTGGCCGAGATCGTGAACGAAGAGACCGGCCTGGCCCCCGAGGCCGTCGAGCTGGACAAGTCCTTCACCGACGACCTGGACATCGATTCCATCTCCATGATGACCATCGTCGTGAACGCGGAGGAAAAGTTCGGCGTGCGCATCCCGGACGAAGAGGTCAAGAACCTCAAGACCGTCGGCGACGCCGTCGACTACATCGCCAACGCCCAGGCATAGCCAGCCGCGAGGGAACGGCGGCCGGCCCCGCCCCCAGGCACGGTCCGGCCGCCCCCTTTGTGCATCCGCCGCTGAGATTTCCCCCAAGACTTTGAGAGATTGAGCCAATGCCACGCAAAGTAGTCATCACCGGTCTCGGTGCCACCACGCCCATCGGTGGCGATGTGCCCACGATGTGGAGGAACGCGCTCAAGGGCGTCTCCGGTGCCCACACGCTCGAGGATGACTGGGTAGCCGACTTCAACCTTCCGGTCACGTTCGCCTGCCGCGCCTCCAACCAGGCCGACGAGGTCCTCACCCGTGTCGAGGCCAAGCGCATGGATCCCTCCACCCAGTTCGCCGTCGTCGCCGCCCGCGAGGCCTGGAAGGATTCGGGTATTGAGGAGATCGACCACGACCGGCTGGCCGTGGCCTTCGCCACCGGCATCGGCGGGGTCTGGACGCTGCTGGACGCCTGGGACACCCTGCGCGAAAAGGGACCCCGCCGCGTCCTGCCGATGACCGTGCCGATGCTGATGCCCAACGGGCCGGCGGCGGCGGTGAGCATGGACCTCGGGGCCCGCGCCGGAGCGCACACCCCGGTCTCCGCCTGTGCCTCGGGCACCGAGGCTCTCTCCCTCGGCATTGAACTGATCCGCACCGGCAAGGCCGACGTGGTCATGACCGGCGGCGCCGAGGCTGCGATCCACCCGATGCCGATCGCCGCGTTCAGTGCCATGCAGGCGCTGTCCAGGCGCAACGACGACCCGGAGCATGCCTCCCGGCCCTACGATATCGACCGCGACGGTTTCGTGATGGGGGAAGGCGCCGGTGCGCTGGTGCTGGAGGCCGAGGAACACGCCCTGGCCCGCGGCGCGCGGATCTACGCCGAACTGGCCGGTGCCGGCGTCACCGCTGATGCCTACCACATCACCGCCCCGGACCCCGAGGGCCTGGGTGCCACCCGGGCGCTGAAGGCCGCCATGTTCGATGCGCGCGTCCAGCCCGAGGACGTGGTGCACATCAATGCCCACGCCACCTCCACGCCGGTGGGTGACAAGCCGGAGTACACGGCCCTGAAGGCGGCCTTCGGCAGCCACGTGGACAACCTGGCGGTCTCGGCCACCAAGTCCCAGACCGGCCACCTGCTTGGTGCCTCCGGTGCCGTGGAATCGGTGATGACCGCGCTGGCCATCTATGAGCGCCAGGCCCCGGTCACCATCAACCTGGAGCACCAGGACCCGGAGATTCCGCTGGACGTGGTCACCTCTGCCCGGAACCTGCCCCAGGGTGACATCGTGGCGCTGAACAACTCCTTCGGCTTCGGCGGACACAACGCCGTGGTGGTGTTCCGCAGCATCTAAAGGTCCGGGCCCGTTGCGCCCGGATAAGCGAAGGGCGGCCAAGCATCGGCTTGGCCGCCCTTCGGCGTTCTCAGACGTTCCCAGCGGGAGGTGGGTGCAGCGGTCCTAGCCGACCTGGTGCAGCCAGCGGACGGGCGCTCCCTCGGCGGCATGGCGGAACGGCTCCAGTTCCTCGTCCCAGGCCTCCCCCAGCGCCAGGGACAGCTCGTGGTAGACCGCGGCCGGATCGCCGGCGCCGGACTCGTAGGCATACCGGATGCGGTCCTCCGAGACCATGATGTTGCCGTGGACGTCCGTGATGGCATGGAAGATGCCAAGCTCGGGAGTGTGGGACCACCGCCCGCCGTCCACGCCGCTGCTGGGCTCCTCGGTGACCTCGTAGCGCAGATGGGCCCAGCCCCGCAGGGCCGAGGCCAGCATGGCACCGGTTCCCTGCGGGCCGACCCATGACAACTCGGCCCGGTACATGCCCGGCGCGGCCGGTTGCGGGGTCCACTCAAGATCCGTGCGTTTGTCCACCACGGATCCAATGGCCCACTCGATGTGCGGGCACAGTGCAGTCGGTGCCGAATGCACAAAAAGAACCCCACGCGTCATCACAACAGACATCCCATCCTCCTATTTGCTGTAGATACGTCTTCCCCTACGATCTGCAGCAAGCGGACAGCCGTCCGGCACAAGATAGTTACAGTGTTGCTATTTCTACCCCTCCCTAAGTACGGCACTCATTCTGCCGCATGAGGCGGCTTTCTGCCAGTGTAACTATATTTGTGCCACGCTTCCCTTTGATTTGCCTTACAATCAGGCCCGCGGATGCGCCTGTTCGTAGCTCTTGCGGAGCCTGTCGACCGAGACGTGCGTGTAGATCTGGGTGGTGGCCAGGCTGCTGTGCCCCAGGATCTCCTGGACCGACCTCAGGTCCGCCCCGCCGTCGAGCAGGTGCGTGGCAGCACTGTGCCGGAGGGCGTGGGGGCTGCTGGCCGAGGTGTCCCCCAGCTGCCCGAACAGCTTCGCCGCGACTGAGCGCACCTGGCGGGCATCGACGCGGCGGCCCCGCCGGCCGAGGAACAGGGCCGCCCCGCTGGCCTCCGTGGCCAGCCGGCCGCGCCCGCGCCGCAGCCAGTCATCCAACGCGGCGGCGGCGGGCACCCCAAAGGGCACGGTCCGTTCCTTGTTGCCCTTGCCCAGCACGCGGACGGTACGCCGTTCGTGGTCCACGTCCTCGAGGTCCAGTCCGACGAGCTCGCTGACCCGAATTCCCGTCGCATAGAACAGCTCCACCATGGCCCGGTTCCGCAGCGGGACCGGTCCGCCCTCGGCGGCCTCGGCGGCCAGGTTCCCGAAGAGGGACTTCATCTGGGCCTGCTGCAGGACCGCAGGGAGGGTCCGCTCCCGCCTCGGGGCCCGCAGCCGCAGCGCCGGGTCCTCCGCGATGAGCTCCTCGCGCAGCGCCCAGGCCGTGAACGTCCTGGCCGCGACGGCGCGCCGTGCGATGGTAGCGCGTGCCTGCCCGGCCGAGCTCATCGTTCCAAGCCAGGAGCGCAGGATGCCCAGGGTGAGCTCCGGCAGCGTGGCCGCCCCGGCTCCGAGCGCGTAGGAAAGCAGGTCCGTGACATCGGCCGTGTAGGCCCGCACCGTGTGGTCGCTGCGCGCACGCTCCGCCTTCAGGTAGCGCGCGAAGTCCTGGACGGCGGAAGCAAACCCGCGCGGCAGGGGCGGCTGTCCGCCGGGGCCGGGTCCATCGCTGCGCATCACTCTTCAACTCTGGTTCCCCGCGGGCCGTAACTCAAGGAGGCGCACGGAGCAGACCGCAACCTGCCGGGGCACAGTACCCGGGCCGCGCCCGGCCGGGACTGTCACCCCCGGCGGCCGCGGCGCCAGCCCGTGGCGTCCTGGACCGCCAGGGAACCGATCTCCAGGCGCCCGAGGCCGGCGAGCACGCGCGGTACCGGCAGCCCGGCAACAACGGCCAGCCGTTCGGCCGTGACACCCCGGCGCACCGGCAGGGCGTCAAGCAGCAGCAAATCCTCCACGCCCAGGCCGTCGTGGTCGGCCGGCTGCGCCTGCCAGCCGCCGTTCTCCGCACCGGCGGCCGCATCCACCGGGCCCAGCAGCTCCGCCACCTCGGCCGCCCCGGTAACGCAGACGGCGCTGCCGTCCCGGAGCAGCCGGTGCGTGCCCGCCGAATTCGCCGAGTACACCGAACCGGGCACGGCGCCGACCGGCCGGCCGAGCTCGGCCGCGTGGTGGGCGGTGTTGAGTGCGCCGGAACGCCACCGGGCCTCCACCACGACGGTGGCGCCGGCGAGTGCGGCAATTAACCGGTTCCGCTGCAGGAAGCGCCAGCGGGTGGGAGCCGCTCCCGGCGGAACCTCCGCGATCAGCAGGCCGCGGTCCGCCACTGCCCGCAGCAGTTCCTCGTTGCCGGCCGGATAGTACCGGTCCAGCCCGCAGGCCATCACGGCCACCGTGGCAGGTCCGGGTCCTTCGGCGGCGGCCAGGGCGGAGCGGTGCGCCTGGGCGTCGATGCCGTAGGCGCCGCCGGAGACAATGCAGCAGCCCTGCTGGACCAGGCCGGCGGCCAGGTCCCCCGCGACGGCATTGCCGTAGCCGGTGCTGTCCCGGGAGCCAACCAGGGCCACCGCACGGCCTGCCGGGGCAATCCCGGCCTGGAAGCTGCCCCGGACCCACAGGCACAGCGGTGCGCCCAGCTGCAGGTCGGCCAAGGCGGGCGGCCACAGCTCATCGCCAGGTACCAGCAGCGCCCCGCCGAAGCGGGCGATAGTAGCCAGGTCCCGGTCCGGCGCAAGGTCCTTGACGCGCGGGGCCCACCGCTGCAGCGCCTCGGCCAGCAGCGCGCCGGACCCCTTGCCAGGTCCGCGGTCAAGCACGCCGGCCAGTTCATCCTGCAACGCGGTTCCCGCCGCGAGCTCCCCGGTGGCGATCCGGAGGGCGTCCACCGGGCCCGCAACGGCAACCAGGGCCAGGCCGACCCAGTCCGTGGGCTCCATCAGCCTCGACAGCGCGGCGCGGGCCCGGCGTGCCTGCCGGCTGGATTCGGCGTTCATGCGGCAGCCAGCTGCTGCCGGAAGGACAGGGCGGTGCCGACGCAGTCCCGGTCCGGACTGCCCAGGCCCTGCAGGTCCGCCATCGTCCAGGCGACACGCAGCACCCTGCTGTAGCCCCGTCCGGTCAACACCTGCAGTTCCATGGCCCGGTCCAAGTCCCCGGTGGCCTTCCGCGGCGGCCTCAGCTCCTTCTTCAGCAGCGCGGCGCCGACTTCGGCATTGACATCATGTCCCCATCGGGCCAGGCGTTCGCGCTGGGCGGCACGGGCGGCCCCCACGCGTCCGGCAATCCGGCTGCTGGGCTCAGCCGCATCACCGGCGGCAATATCCGCCATCGAGATCCGCTGCAGGGTCAGCTGCAGGTCGATCCGGTCCACCAGCGGCCGGGACAGCCGGCCGAAATACCTGCGGCGTTGGTTCGGGCTGCAGACGCACTCGAGCCCCTTCCCTCCGGACATCCCGCACGGGCAGGGGTTGGCGGCCATCACCAGCTGGAACCGTGCCGGATAGCTGGCGGTGCCGGACGCCCTGTGGATGACCAGGCTGCCGCTCTCCAGGGGCTGCCGGAGGGCGTCCAGCACCGTCCGGTCGAACTCCGGCGCCTCGTCCAGGAACAGCACGCCGCGGTGGGCCCGGGATGCCGCCCCGGGCCGGGGCACGCCCGGACCCCCGCCGACAATGGCCGGGCCGGTGGCTGTATGGTGCGGGCTCTCGAATGGCGGTCGGCGGATCAGTTCGGTCAGGTGCTCGGTGGTGCTGCTCAGGGAGTGGATGGCCGTCACCTCCATGGCCTGGTGGTCCGGCAGATCAGGCAGGATGCCCGGCAGCCTCTCGGCCAGCATCGTCTTGCCGGCGCCGGGGGGCCCGACCATCACCAGATGATGCCCTCCGGCCGCAGCGATCTCCAGCGCCGTCCTGGCGGCGTGCTGGCCGACGACATCGGCCATGTCCGGTTCCGGTGGCGCCGGGCGGTCCGCGGCCGTTTCCCTGCCCGCCTGCGGCATCCCGACGGCCTCCTGGAGCAGCAGCCGGCCCGGATCCGCGCCGAAGGCCAGCAGGACCTCGGCGAGGGTGTCGAAACTGCTGACCATGGCGCCGGGCACCAGCCGCGCCTCGGCGGCATTGCCGGCGGCCACCACCACGTCCGGACATCCCCCGCGCACTGCCGCCATGACGGCCGGCAGCACACCCCGCACCGGCCGCAGCCTGCCGTCCAACCCGAGCTCGGCAATGAACACGGTCCGCCCGCTCGACCGGATGTCCCCGGCAGCCTGGAGGGCCGACATCAGGATGGAAAGGTCGAAGCCCGAGCCCTTCTTCGGCAGCGACGCGGGTACGAGGTTGACGGTGATCTTCCGCCGGCTCAGCGGGATGCCCGCGTTCTTGGCCGCGGACTTGATCCGGTCCCTGGCCTCGTTCAGCGAGGCGTCCGGCAGCCCCAGCAGGATGAAGGCGGGCAGCGACTGCGAGATATCCGCTTCAACCTCGACCAGATAGCCGTCCAGCCCCACCAGGGCCACGGCGAAGGTCCTGCCCAGCGCCATCAGCCGATCGCCTTCAGCTGCTCGATGACCGGTTGGCCGGTGCCGTCGTCCAGGACCGCGATGGCGTCGATCCGCAGCCCGGCCGCCCCCATCCCGTGGGCGCGCAGCCACTGCCGGGCAACGATTTGCAGCCGGTGGACCTTGGCCTGGGTGATTGCTTCGAAGGGATGCCCGAAGTCAGGATTCCGCCGGGTCTTCACCTCGGACACCACCACGGTGGCACCCTCCAGCGCAACGATGTCCAGTTCCCCCGCCGGTCCGCGCCAGTTGCGGTCCAGCACACGCTGGCCGGAGCGTTCGACGAAACCGGCGGCGAGTTCCTCGCCGTGCCTGCCGAGTATGTCTTTGGGTCTCATGCCCTCCAGCGTGCCCGGTTCCGGAGGGCCGGCACAGGACCGGCCGCGGACCTGTGGACGGCCCTCCGGAGCCCGGCCCTGTGGAGGAAGGGACCCGGAGGGCGGTGCGGCGCGTCAGTGTCCCAGACCGCCGTCCTTGGGCAGGGCCAGATCGTCGTTCTTGGTCAGTTCCTCGATGTTGACGTCCTTGAAGGTAATCACCCTGACGCTCTTGACGAAGCGGGCCGAACGATAGACGTCCCAGACCCAGGCATCCTGCAGCGTCAGGTCGAAGTAGATTTCGCCGTCGGCCGAGCGGGCCTGCAGATCCACGTGGTTGGCCAGGTAGAAGCGCCGCTCCGTCTCCACCACATAGCTGAAAAGCCCGGCAACGTCCCGGTACTCCCGGTAGAGCTGCAGCTCCATGTCCGTCTCATAGTTCTCAAGATCTTCGGCGCTCATACCTCTATCTTCCCCCACGCCGGCGAGAGTTCAGACTCCGTCCGGAAAGGGCGGGGCCAGCCGCCAGCTCCGCCGGTGGAATTCGCAGGCTCCCTGGGCCAGGATCGCGGCCCGGTGCGCCTCGGTGGCATAGCCCTTGTTCACTTCCCAGCCGTAACCGGGGTGCTCCAGCGCCAGCCTGGCCATCATCGCGTCCCGTTCCACCTTGGCCAGCACACTCGCTGCCGCCACGCTCAGGCACTGCAGGTCCGCCTTGATCCGGGTGCGCACCGGAGCATCGCAGCCGGTGCCGTCGTCGGCGGCGCCGAGGGCATCGAACAAGGTCGCCTGGGCGGGCGAGAGCCAGTTGTGGTTGCCGTCCAGGATCACGATGTCCGGGCGCACCACGGCGCAGACCTGCAGCCAGGCGCGCGTGCCGGCCAGGCGCAGCGCGGCGGTCAGACCGAACTCGTCGATCTCGGCCGCGGTGGCGTGCCCCACGGCCCAGGCCGCGGCCCTGGAGCGGATCCGCGGCACCAGCAGCTCGCGGTTGGCAGGCGCCAGCAGCTTGCTGTCCCGCACCCCTTTCAGGTGCTTCACGCCGGCGGTGTCCACCACCACCATGCCGACGCTGACCGGCCCGGCCAGCGCCCCGCGGCCGACCTCGTCCGCCCCGGCCACAAAGCGGTGGCCGTCGGCGGCGAAGGACCGCTCGAAGCGCAGGGTGGCGTCCTTGGTCATTCCGGTCCCGTCCCGGCTACTGCCCGTCGTTCCGCACCGGGGCCGCCTGCCGGGCGGGAACGCCGTCGAACACTTCGGGGTAGTTCCCCACAAAGCCCATCCGCTCCAGCGGCCAGGCGATCACCGCGGCCTTGCCTTCCACCGACCGCACGTCCACGAAGCCGTGCGAGGATTCCTTCCGGTGCTCGCGGGAGTCCGCCGAGTGGTTGCGGTTGTCCCCCATGACCCAGAGCTTGCCCTCGGGAACCGTGACATCGAAGGGGATCCGCTCGTTGTCCGAACCGGGTGCCAGGTAAGGCTCGGTCAGGGGCTTGCCGTTGACCGAGATCCGGCCGTCCGCGTCGCAGCAGACCACATGGTCCCCGGCCACGCCGATGACACGTTTGACCAGATGCTGCTGGGAGCTGTCCGGCAGCAGCCCCACGAAGGTGAGCGCCTGCTGGAACCAGTTCTGCTGCGAGTGCGTGCCGTTCGGCGGCAGCCAGCCCAGGTCGTCCCGGAAGACGACGACGTCACCCCTGCTGAGCGCGAACGGCTCCGGCACCAGCAGGTTCACGAAGATCCTGTCGTCCACTTCCAAGGTGTCCTCCATCGAGGTGGACGGGATGTAGAAGGCGCGGAACAGGAAGGTCTTGATCAGGAAGGACAGCACCAGCGCCACCCCGATGATGATGCCGATTTCGCGCAACCAGGACAGCAGCGGCGAGCGCGCCGTCCCGGACCCGCCGTGTTTGCCCGCCCGGCGGCCGCTCCGGCCGGGCCCTCCGGTGCCGGTACGGGTCTCCGGGTTGTCCGCGGGATCCTGCTCCATCTTCACAGTCCTTGACTCACTGTCCTTCGTCCGTTCCTGCCGGCCCGCCGAGCGGCGTCCGCTCCAGTACTGCGCTGCGCCCCAGCGGCCAGATGATGCCCAGCGGCCGGCCGATGACCCGGTCTATTGGAACCATACCGCCACCGGGGGCTCCCAGCAGAGACCTGGAGTCGGCGGACACGGACCGGTGGTCCCCCATCAGCCACAGCCTCCCTGCCGGCACCTCGGCGGTGAACTTTATCCGGCTGGGTTCGTCGCCGGGAAAAACATACTCCTCCGTCACGGGCGTGCCGTTGACCGTTAGGCGTCCGTCGGGCGCGCAGCAGGCCACGGTGTCTCCGGGCAGCCCGATCACGCGCTTGACATAGACCGTGTCGCTGCCGGCGACGCCGAGCCACTGTCCCAGCCCGGCCACGGCGTCCACGACCGGCGGGTTGCCGCTGCGGAACGGTGCGAAGGTGCCCCGGCCGTCAAAGACCACCAGGTCCCCGCGCCGGACCGGTCCGGACCGGTAGTCCGTGCGCGAGACCAGCACCCGGTCCCCGGCCTGCAGCAGCGGCTCCATTGAGCCGGAGGGGATGTAGTACACATCCACCAGCGTGGCGCGGACGGCGGCGCTGGCCAGCACCGCCGACACCAGGGCCAGGCACACAAAACGCCAGCCCGGGAATCCGGACCGGCGTTTTGGCTGCCGACCGGATGTAGCGTGGTCGGCCGAAGGCTGCTGCACTGCCAGCTCAGTTAATCCGAAGTTGCTCGGGCAAACCGGATTACTTGGCGGCGGTGTAGTCGCGCTTCTCCTTGATCTTGGCGGCCTTGCCGTGGCGGTCGCGCATGTAGTACAGCTTCGCCCGGCGCACGTCACCCCTGGTGACGACCTCGATCCGGTCGATGATCGGGGAATGTACCGGGAAGGTGCGCTCCACGCCAACACCGAAGGACACCTTGCGGACGGTGAAAGTCTCGCGGACGCCGTCGCCCTGGCGTCCCATCACGAAGCCCTGGAACACCTGGATACGGGTGTTCTTGCCTTCGATGATGTTCACGTGGACCTTCACGGTGTCACCGGGACGGAACTCGGGGATGTCACTGCGCAGGGAGGCGGCGTCGACTGCGTCGAGGATATGCATTTTCATCACTCCTGGTGAACGCCACAGGTCATTCACGTAGATCACGGCCACGGCGCCCGCCAAGTGCGGGCCACGGGTGCCGAAAATTCAGTGACCGCCGGGTCCGGGAATCGGCCGACGGCGTATTTGGCTGTTGGCTGCGCGGCCCCCTGTGGCAGGCGCGAACCCAGCAAACACAGTCATTCATTCTGCCACATGCCGGGCGCCCGCAACAATTCAGGACGTCCGCTCCGACGCCTGCACCGCCCGGACCCCGTCAGGCGTGACGGCGTAGCCGAGGCCCTCCAGGGTGGCCTTGTCCGCCTTGTCCAGGCCGGCCGGGTCCAGCGCCTCGATCAGGTCCGGGCGGCGCGCGGCGGTGCGCCGGAGCTGCTCATCCCGGCGGTGCCGCGCAATCCGGGCATGGTTGCCGCTGAGCAGCACCTCGGGGATGCCCCGGCCGCGCCACTCGGAGGGCTTGGTGTAGACCGGGTACTCCAGCAGCCCGTCCGAGTGGGATTCCTCCACGAGGGATTCGGGATTGCCGACGACACCGGGCAGCAGCCTGCCGATGGCCTCCACCATTGCCAGCACCGCCACTTCCCCGCCGTTGAGCACGTAGTCGCCGAGGCTGACCGGCCGGACGGTAAAGGCCTGGGCGGCCCATTCCAGCACGCGCTCGTCGATGCCTTCGTAACGGCCGCAGGCGAAGACCAGATGGTCCTCTTCGGCCAGTTCATAGGCCAGCGCCTGGTTGAAGACCTCGCCCGCGGGCGAGGGGACGATCAGGACGGGGCGGGCAGCCCGACTGCCGGACTCCGCAGGGGCCGGGCGGCCGGCCAGGATGGATTCCAGGGCCAGGGCCCACGGCTCGGGCTTCATCACCATGCCGGCTCCCCCGCCATAGGGAGTATCGTCCACGGTCCGGTGCCGGTCCGCGGTGAAGTCCCGCAGGTCGTGCACGTGCAGCTGCAGCAGCCCCTCCCGCCGGGCCTTGCCGATCAGGGACAGGTCCAGGGCGGCCAGGTATTCCGGGAAGATGCTGACGACGTCGATGCGCACCTAGCGCACCCCGCCGCCGTCGTCCGGCTCGCCGCCCGCATCCGGGGCATTGAGCTCGAACAGCCCGGCGGGCGGGGTCAGCCGCACGAAGCCGGCCTCGATATCCACCTCGGGCACGATGGCGGTCACGAACGGGACCAGCACTTCCTCCCCGTTCAGTGCCTCGACCACCAGCAGGTCCTGGGCCGGCATCGTGTTCAGCCCGGACACCTTGCCGACCTCGCGGCCTTCCACCAGCACAACCAGGCCCACCAGCTCGTGCTCGTACCAGGCGTCGTCCTCATTCCCGGCATCCCCGATTTCGAGGAACAGCCGGGCCCCGCGCAGTTCCTCGGCCCGGTTCCGGTCCGGCACCTCGTGGAAGGCCAGCAGCAGGATCTCCTTGTTCCAGCGGGCGCTGCGCAGCGTCAGCGGCCCGAGCCCGGCCGGCTCCACCACGAATTCGGCGTCGGGGACGAAACGGTCGTCCGGGGCATCGGTGAGCACCTGCACGGTGACTTCCCCGCGGATGCCGTGGGGCCTGCCGATCCGCGCAACCTGTACCTGCATGATTCTCCTCATCCGTGAAAAAACCTCCGGCTCCTGAACCATTATCTGGTGCAGGAGCCGGAGGCTGTGTTTTTGCCTGCTCCGCGCCTGGGCGCGGGCCGAGCGATGCTCAGCGGCGGCGGTCCGTGTCCACCACGTCCACGCGTACCTGCTCGCCGCCCGGCAGGGCGTTGATCACGGTGCGCAGCGCGCGGGCGGTCCGGCCCTGGCGGCCGATGACGCGGCCCAAGTCATCCTGGTGAACGCGCACTTCGATGATATCTCCGCGGCGGTTGTTCTTCATCGCGACCTTGACATCCTCAGGGCTGTCAACAATGCCGCGGACCAGATGCTCGAGCGCCTCCGCCAGCATTTACTCTGCCTTTGCCGTCTCGTCGGCAGGCTCGGCTTCCGCGGCCGGGGCTTCGTCTTCGGCCTTGGCCTTCTTGGTGATGGCCTCGGGGATGATGACGGAGTCCTTCTCGGGAACCACGAAGGCCTCCTTGCCGGCCTTGGTCTTCAAGGTGCCTTCCTGGCCCGGCAGTCCCTTGAACTTCTGCCAGTCGCCGGTGATCTTGAAGATCGCGGCAACCTGCTCGGTCGGCTGCGCGCCGACACCGAGCCAGTACTGGGCGCGGTCCGACTTGACCTCGATGAACGAGGGCTCCTCGGTCGGGTGGTACTTGCCGATCTCCTCGATGGCACGGCCGTCGCGCTTGGCGCGGGAGTCCATGACAACGATGCGGTAGAACGGCTGGCGCATCTTACCGAAGCGCTTAAGGCGAATCTTTACGGCCACTCTTGTGGTCACTCCTGGTTCTGAAAGTGGGCGAGCCCGTATGTCTGCTCCCGTGGGGCGGGCCATGGTTGGGGCTCTAAGGACAAGATGCACGCGCGGAGAGAGGGTCCGCGCGGATCGAGTACCTGTCCATTGTGCCAGATACTGTCCAGTCCGCGCGAGTTGGGCCGGTGCGTTACGATCCGTGCCGGCTGCGGCGCCGGCCGGGCAGTTCAGGTCGAGATGCTCCAGACGTAGAGCTGCTGGCGGTCATCCTCCGGCACGGAGGCTGCCAGTTCGGCGATCCGGCGGACCGTCTCCTCGGCCTCCGGGCCGCTGAACGGCATGTCTTCCTCCGAGGCCCACGCCTCGGCGACGTCCGGGATCAGGGACGCGCCCTCGTCGTCGGTCCGGGTGAGCAGCTCCGCCAGGGAGCGGACCATGGAGTCGGGCACGACCATGAGCGTATCGCTGGCGACGTCGGCCAGATGCAACGCGGCCTCCTCGTCGGCATGCACCGCCTTGCCGGCGAGGGTCCCGAGGATCTCGAGCTCCAGGTCCGTGATGCCGTTGATCCGGGCATGCGGCGCGTCGGGCAGGTCGGCGGCCGGACTGCCCGCCGCGGAAGCATCCAGGGCGGCGGCCCGGCGAACCGCGGCCTCATGGGTGGCGATGAAGACTTCGGTGATACTGGACATGCCTGCTCCCGCGCTGGACGATCTGGTCCTCCCCAGCGTAGCCATCCGCTCCGGCGCGTGGAAATCCCGGTCAGGCTGCTGCCACGCGCAGCCGGTTGCGCCACGGATCCTCGAAGCGCAGCTCCGCCCCCGTATGGTGATGGGCGACGCCCGCGAAGGCGAGGCGCTCGGCCAGGGCGCCGACTTCGTCCTGGTGCGGCACGTGGATCAGCACCTCGCCCAGGCCCAGGGTGTCCTTGCGCGGACCGGCGCCGCGGCTGTTCCAGACATTCATGGCCATGTGGTGGTGGTAGCCGCCGGCAGAGACGAAGATGGCCTGCCCGTGCCACCCGGCGGTGCGCTCGAAGCCGAGGGTGTTGACATAGAACTGCTCGGCGGTCTGCGTGTCACCCACCTGCAGGTGGACGTGGCCGATGGCGGCGCCTTCCTGGCGCTGCTTCGCCAGCGACTCCTCGGTGAGGTTCTGCTGCAGGAACACCTGCGGCGGCAGGGCCAGGCTGTCCATGTGGACTTCCCTGCGGCCGTCCGCGGTGGTGGTCCATTCCCAGGCTTCCCGGGGCTTGTCAAAATACAGCTCGATGCCGTTGCCCTCGGGGTCGGTGAAGTAGAACGCCTCGCTGACCAGATGGTCCGCACTGCCGACGAAGGCCCGGGGCTCGTACTGCGCGGCGGTGGCGACGGTGGCCGCCAGCGCGGAGCGGTCCCCGAAGAGGAAGGCGGTGTGGAACAGGCCCGCTTCGCCGCGGGAGGGCAGCTGCAGCCCGGCCGCCGGCGCCAGGTGCACCAGGGGCGTGGTGCCGCGGCCCAGGTAGACGCCGCCGAGCCCCTCGGCCACCGGGTCGAGGCCGAGCGCCTGCTGGTAGTAGGCAACCATCTTGCCCATGTCGCCCACCTTGAGCATGACGGTACCCATGGTCAGGTCGGCGGAAAGGAGGTCCTGGCTGCTTGCTTGAAGGTTCATGTAAATAGAATACTTGAAGCTTCATGTTTATTCCAGCCCCGCCGCCGTCGCCGATCCGCTCGGCCCCCAGGCGCCGGCGGGATACCTGGAACCGGCCCGCGTCGCGGACGGCGAAGCCGGCATTGCAAAGGAACTCGGGCCGCGCAGCCATGGAACCGCAGGGCCAGGCCGGCCACAGCCCCAGGCCGGTCCCGAAAATGCGTCAGCGCCGGCGGTTGCGGTACTTCAGGTACCCGTAGAAGGCCAGATCTCCCGCGGCCTGGACGGCCAGCGTCAGCGCCCCGGCCCGAAGGAAGCCCGCAGTGCTGGCCGGACGCCGGGCCGCGGAGCGGTAGAGCGCGGCGGCGGCCGCACCGGCGACGGC
>NZ_JBHTML010000074.1:0-18182 GCF_042679445.1 Arthrobacter sp. GCM10027362 | reverse complement strand
GGACCGCGTCCGTGCGCGAGCTCGGCGGCTTGCGGCGGCCGGCCCGGAACGGGGCGATCCACTCGGCGCCGGGGCCGCGGTACTCCTGCTCGGCCGCGGCGTGCAGGGTCCACTGCGGGTCGTACAGGTGGGTCCGGCCGAGGGCAATCAGGTCCGCCCGCCCGGCCAGCAGGATCGAGTTGGCGTCGTCCCAGGAGGAGATGGCCCCGACGGCGATGACGGCGATGCCTGCCGGTTCGGCGACCTCCTGGCGGATCCGGTCCGCGTACGGGGTCTGGTAGCTGCGCCCGTACGCCGGCTTTTCCTCCTTGCCCACCTGGCCGGTGGACACGTCGATGCCGGCGGCGCCGTGGGCGGCGAAGGCCCGGGCGATCTCGACGGCGTCGTCGAGGGTGTTGCCGCCCTCGATCCAGTCCGTGGCCGAGATGCGCACGGTCAGCGGCTTGTGGGCCGGCCAGGCCGCCCGGACGGCGTCGAAGACCTCCAGCGGGAAGCGCAGCCGGTTTTCCAGGCTGCCGCCGTACTCGTCGGTGCGCTTGTTCGCCACCGGGGAGAGGAAGGAGGAGAGCAGGTAGCCGTGCGCGGCGTGCACCTCGAGCAGGTCGAAGCCGGCCTCGTCGGCGCGCCGGGCGGCGGCCACGAAGTCCTCGACCACCTTGTCCATTTCGGCCCGGTCGATCTCGCGCGGGGTCTGGCTGCCCGGCCCGTACGGCAGCGCGGACGGGCCCACGGCCTCCCAGTTGCCGGTCTCGAGCGGTTCGTCAATGCCCTCCCACATCACGCGGGTGGAGGCCTTGCGGCCGGCATGCCCGAGCTGGGCGCCGATCTTGGCGGTGGACTGGCCGTGGACAAAGTCGACGATGCCCTTCCAGCCGTCCCGCTGGGCGTCGGTGTACAGGCCGGTGCAGCCGGGGGTGATGCGCCCCTCCTCCGAGACACACACCATCTCGGTCATCACCAGGCCGGCCCCGCCCAGGGCCTTGCTGCCCAGGTGCACCTTGTGGAAGTCCCCGGGCATCCCGTCGACGGCCTTGTACATGTCCATCGGCGAAACCACGATGCGGTTCTTCAGTTCCAGCCCGCCGATCCGGTACGGCTGGAACATGGCCGGGCCCGTCTGGGCCAGGCCCTGGGACTCGGCGAAGCGCCGGTCCACCCGGTCCGCGAACTCCGGGTCGCGCAGGCGCAGGTTCTCCTGCGTGATGCGCCGGCTGCGGGTGAGCAGGTTGAAGGCGAACTGGGTGGGGTCCTGGTCCTTGTACTGGCCGATCCGCTCGAACCATTCCAGCGAGGCCTGCGCGGCGCGCTGGGTGGACTCGACGACCGGACGGCGCTCGGTCTCGTAGGCGGCCAGCGCGGCCTCCAGGGACGGGTGCTCGTGCAGGCAGGCGGCCAGGGCCAGGGCGTCCTCCATGGCCAGCTTGGTGCCGGAGCCGATGGAGAAGTGCGCGGTGTGGGCGGCGTCGCCGAGCAGCACCACGTTGCCGTGGCGCCAGTTGCGGTTGCGCACGGTGGTGAAGTTCAGCCACTTGGAGTTGTTGGCCAGCACCTCGTAGCCGTCCAGCTCCTCGGCGAAGAGCCGGCGGATCTTGGCGATCGCCTTCTCGTCCGAGACCCCGGGCGGGAAGATTTCCCCGGCGGTCTCGTCGAAGCCGGCGGCACGCCAGACGTCCTCGTGCATCTCCACGATGAAGGTCGAGCCCTCGTCCGAATACGGGTAGCCGTGGATCTGCATGACGCCGAACTCGGTCTCCTTGACGAAGAACTTGAACGCCTCGAAGACCTGGGTGGTGCCCAGCCACATGTACTTGTTGCCCCGCACGTCCAGGTCCGGGCCGAAGGAGTCCGCATACTTGGCACGGATCTGCGAGTTCACCCCGTCCGCGGCGAGCACCAGGTCGTAGCCCGCCTCCAGTTCCTCCACCGGCGGGGCCAGGGTGGAAAAGCGCAGGTCCACGCCCAGTTCGGCGCAGCGGCGCTGCAGCAGCTCCAGCAGCTCCTTGCGGCTCATGGCCGCAAAGCCCTGGCCGCCGACGGTGGCGGTTTCGCCCCTGAAGTGGATATCGATGTCGGACCAGCGGGCGAAGCGGCGGCTCATGTAGTCGGCCACCACCGGGTCCGCGTTGCCGATGCCGCCCAGGGTTTCGTCGGAGAAGACGACGCCGAAGCCGAAGGTGTCGCTGGCCGCGTTGCGCTCCCAGACGGTGACCTCATGGGAGGGGTCCAGCTGCTTCATCAGGGCGCCGAAGTACAGTCCGCCCGGGCCGCCGCCTACGATTGCGATTTTCATGGTGTGTCCTTCCTGCCGGTTCACGCCGTAGCGCCGGCCAAATCTGATTCCGCGGCTTCCGCTGTGTCTGTGGTGTCCTGCCGCAGGCCCTCGCGCAGCTTGAAATGCTGCAGTTTGCCGCTGGGGTTGCGGGGCAGTTCGGTGACGAACCGGATGTCCCGCGGGTACTTGTAGGGGGCAATGGTGGCCTTGACGAAGTCCTGGATCTCCTTGCGCTTGGCGGCATCGGGCTCGACGCCCTCGCGCAGGACGATGAAGGCGCAGACCACGGAACCGCGCTCGGGGTCGGGGCGGCCGACGACGGCGTTCTCCACCACGTCCGGATGCTGGTCGATGGCCGCTTCGACCTCCGGGGCGCCGATGTTGTAGCCGGAGGAGATGATCATGTTGTCGGAGCGGGCCTGGTAGACGAAGTAGCCGTCCTCGTCCTTGAGGAAGGTGTCCCCGGTGATGTTCCAGCCGTTGTGCACGTAGTTCGCCTGCCGCGCGTCGTTCAGGTAGCGGCACCCGGTGGGGCCGATGACCGCCAGGCGGCCGGGCACGTTCGGGCCGGCCTCGGTGCCGTCCTCGTCCAGGATCATCGCGCGGTAGCCGGGCACCGGTACCCCGGTGGTCCCGGGCCGGATGTCCTCGCCGGCGGCGGAGATGAACACATGCAGCATTTCGGTGGCGCCGATGCCGTTGACCAGGCGCAGGCCGGTGGCCTCGTGCACGGCCTCCCAGGTTTCCCTGGGCAGGTGCTCGCCGGCCGAGACCGCCACGCGCAGGCCCGCCAGCAGGTCCCCGCGGCCTTCCTTGAGGATGGCCCGGTAGGCGGTCGGCGCGGTGAACAGGATGGTGGCGCCGGCGGCCGCGGCATACTCGGCCAGCTGCACCGGGGTGGCCCGCTCGGTGAGCAGCACCGAGGCGCCGAAGCGCAGCGGGAAGACCACCAGGCCGCCCAGGCCGAAGGTGAAGGCCAGCGGCGGGGAACCGGCGAAGACGTCCTCGGCGGTGGGCTTGAGGATGTGCCGGGCGAAGGTGTCCGCGTTGGCCAGGATGTCCCGGTGGAAGTGCATGGTGATCTTCGGGGTGCCGGTGGTGCCCGAGGTCGGGCCCAGCAGCGCGACGTCGTCGGCGGCCGTCGGCACGTCCTCGAAAATCCCGTTCTTCGCGGCGCAACGGGCGGTCAGGTCGCCGGCGTCGTGAGTTCCGTAAGTAACGACGGCGGTGCCCCCGCCCACTGCGTCCTGCAGGTCGGCCGAGAAGCGGTGGTCCGAAATGGCCACCACGGGGCGGGTCAGCTCGCAAATCTTGGCCACTTCGCTGGCCCGCAGCACCGGCATGGTGGTCACCACCACGGCCCCGGCCTTGAGCACGCCGAGCCAGGCCGCGACCAGCCAGGGATTGTTCGGCCCGCGCAGCAGCACCCGGTTGCCCGGCACCACGCCGAGATCCTCGGTCAGGACCTGGGCCACCTGGTTGGCGCGCCGCTGCAGCTCGCCGTAGCTCCATACGGTGCCGTCCGGGGTACGCAGGGCGGGACGGCCGGCACCGAAGGCGGCCACGGCGTCGTCGATCAGGACGGTGGCGGCATTGAGCCGCTTGGGGTACTGCAGTTCGGGCAGGGTGAATTCGAGCACCGGCCACTGGTCGGCCGGCGGCAGGTTGTCGCGCGTGAAGGAGTCCACGTGGGCCGAAGGGGACAGTTCCATGGCGTTCCTTTCGATGACGGGATGAATACTAGTGGCCCCGGCCGGCACGGATCATGCCTTCCTGGGCAACGGTGGCCAGCAGCCGGCCGGAGCGGTCGAAGAACCTGCCCGTGGCCAGGCCGCGGTTGTGCTGGCCGGAGACGGCTTCCTGGGCGTAGAGCACCCAGTCGTCCATCCGGCCCTCGCGGTGGAACCACATGGCGTGGTCCAGGCTGGCGGTGGCCAGGCCCTCGTCGGCCCAGGCCAGCCCGTGCACCCGCAGGATGGGCTCGAGGATGGTGTAGTCGCACACGTACGCCAGCGCCGTCCGGTGCAGGTCGGCGGTGCTGTGCGCATCCGGGCCGTCCGGCAGCCGGTCGAAGGCCTTGACCCAGATTGCCTGCTGCGGCACCTGCCCGCCCTCCACCTGCACATAGACCGGGCCGGGCACATGGCGCATGTCGAAGCTGCGTCCGGCGGACCAGTACTCGGCCGCGGGACCGTCCACGCCCTCGAGCACCTCGGCGGCGCTGCGCAGGGACTCCGGGTCCACGACCGCGGGCATTTGCGGCTGGTAGTCCGGGCCGTCCTCGGGCACGTGGAAGGAGCCCATGGCCGCGTAGACGGCCTTGCCCCCCTGGTAGCCGCGCACGCTGCGGGTGGAGTAGCCGCGCCCGTCGCGCAGCCGCTCGACCTCGTAGCGCACGGCCGCACCGATGTCCACCGGGCGCATGAAGTAGCTGTGCATCGAGTGCAGCTGCCGGTCGGCCTCGACCGAGCGCATCATGGCCGCGGCGGCCTGGGCCACCATGTCCCCGCCGTAGGCCTTGGGCCAGGGCACATACTGGGTGGTGGCTTCGTACGCCTCGTCGCCCGCCTGCGGAGCCACCGGCGCCAGGTCGACGGCGCGCAGGAAGGTCTGCGCGGTCAGGGCGCCGTCCATCGTCACGGTGTTCATGCCCGGCGGTATCCTTCCAGCGTCTCGTCGGCGACGTCGGGCAGGTTGACCACGATGTTCTCCGGGGTGCGGGCGGTGAGCCAGACCAGTTCCTCGGTCACGGACATGTTCGCCTCCACGTGCGGCATGAACGGCGGGACGAACACCCAGTCCCCGGCCTTCATGTCGATGAACTCGGCGTAGTCCTCGCCGAAGTAGATCCGCCCGTGCCCGCGCAGCACGTACCCGCCGGTCTCGGCCTCGCCGTGGTGGTGCGGCAGCGAGCGGTAGCCGGGGACGTTGGAGACCTGGCCGAACCAGATCCTGGTGGCCGGGGTGTGCTGGATGCTCACCCCGGAGACGCGCACGCAGTCCCCGGACTGGGCGGTGTTGGTGTCCTCTTCCCCTGCGCGGGTGACCACGGGGACCACCTTGCCGCCGGGGCCGGCGTAGATGGAGTTGCCGCCTTCGGTGCGGTACCCGGTACGGGAATCAGCGGTGGTGTCGGTCATTGTCCTGCTCCTTCGTTCTTCAGGTGCTTCAGGTTCTTCAGCGGCGGGTCAGTCCTGCAGGGCCGGCTGGCGGATGGCCACCCGGTTCTCCAGACGTCCGATGCCGTCGATCTCGGTGGTGATGACATCGCCGTCGGCCAGGAAGCGCGGCGGCGTCATGCCCATGCCCACTCCCCCGGGTGTGCCGGTCAGGACCAGGTCCCCCGGGCGCAGGGTGGTGAACCGGGAGATGTAGGAGAGCAGCCGGGCCGGGCCGAACACCAGCGTGGCGGTGTTCCCGCGCTGGACCAGTTCGCCGTTGACGTAGCCGCGGACCTCCACATTGGCGCCGTCGACCTCGTCCGGCGTCGCCATGACCGGGCCCACCGGGGTGGTGGCGTCGAAGGCCTTGCCCTGGAACCACTGCAGGGTCCGGTTCTGCCAGTCGCGCATGGACACGTCGTTGGCGACGGTGTAGCCGGCAATCGCCGCCGCGGCTTCGGCCTCGTCCGCCCGGGTGAGCGTGGCGCCGACGACGACGGCGAGCTCGGCTTCCCAGTCCACGCGCTCGCTGCCGCGGACCGCCACCTCGTCCGCCGCGCCGGCCAGGGTGTCGGCGAACTTGGCGAAGAGCGTGGGGTATTCGGGCAGCTCCCGGCCCATTTCCCGGATGTGGTCCCCGTAGTTCAGCCCGCAGCAGATGACCTTGCCGGCCTGCGGCAGCAGCGGCGCCAGGGCGCCGGCGGAAGCATGCACAACGGCGGACACCGGTGCCTTGGCGGCGGTCTCCCCGGCCACGGCGCGCCAGTCGGGGTTGCGCAGCAGTTCCCCGACGTCCCCGGCCGGCAGCGGCAGGTAGGCGTCGGGACCGACGGCCAGTGCCGCCGTCGTGGTCTGTGCGCCGGTGCGCAGGGTGGCCAGTTTCATGCCTTCGTTCTCCTCCTCGTTCCCCGTTCCGACCGGTGTATCGACTTTTTTACGGCCGTCACATATGCTCAAGTTAGCACGATCACAGGATCTGCACTAGAGGTTTTTCCAAATCACCGGAACCGGACCTACCGGCCCTGCCAAGGAGGCACCAGATGACCAACCAGACAGCAACCGGCAACCGCACCATCAACCCGGCCTCGCTGCCCAAGCCCTCCGGCTACGCGCACGGGATCCTGGCCGGCAACACCGTCTTCCTGGGCGGCCAGACCGCCCTGGACAAGGACATGAACATCGTCCCGGGCGGCATTGTGGAGCAGTTCCGGCAGGCCTTCTCCAACGTGCTCGCCACCTTGGCAGAGGCCGGCGGCAAGCCCCAGGACCTGGTCAGCGTGACCATCTACCTCACCGACGTGGACGACTACATGGCCCACGGCAAGGAGATTGGACGCATCTGGCGCGAGATGGCCGGCTCCGAATACCCGGCCATGGCCGGCATCGGGGTCTCCCGGCTGTGGCAGAAGGAAGCGATGATCGAGATCCAGGGCATCGCCGTGATCCAGGACCGCTGAGCGAGGCACAAAAACAGGCCGGGCCGGCCGGGAAACCTTCCCGGCCGGCCCGCTTTAATTCCAGGCTTTAATTCCCGGTGCGGCTCAGGCCGCCGCGGCCTTTTCCACCAGGGACATGGCATGGGCCTCGGCCATGGGCGCTATCAGGGCGTGCACGCCGAAGAAGATCCGCCGCGCCTCGGGCCCCTGCCAGCCCTCGGGCAGGTACTCCAGGGGCAGCCCCGGGTCGCGGTAGGGCAGCCGGCGCCACATCGTGAGCATCGGCACGTAGTACCGGAACGCATCGCGGCGCAGATCCGCGGTGGAGGCAGCCAGTGCCGCCTCCGGATCCTCGCCCACCTCGGCGGTCCAGTCCTGGAGCGAACTGCCGTAGTAGTCCATGAACTCGGCGATCTGGGCCGCGAGCGCATCCAGGTCCCACCACTGCGCCACCCGGGCGCGCATGTCCGTTTCGGACGAGTAGTCTCCGGTGAAGAATTCCACGTACTCGGCCAGCCCGCGGGCCGCCAGCCGGCGCTTGGCGCCCTCGCGCACTCCGGACGGCGCGATCCAGACGCCGGCGCCCATGGACCCGAAGCCCAGGCGGGTCAGCTCGGTGCGCAGCTGGTGCCGGCGGTCCCGCATCGATTCGGGCACCGAGAAGATCGCGAGCACCCAGGGACTGCCCGGAGTGACCCGGTACGGGGCGAAGATGCGCTCGTCACCCTCGTTGACCAGCTCCAGGGTCCGCGGCGAAAGTTCGTACTTGGCCGTGCCGCCGTTCTTGACGCTGTTGAGCACCCCCTTGGCCTTCAGCCGCGACACGGCCGAACGCACGCCCGGGGCGTCATGGCCCAGGTCGCCCAGCATCTCGATCAGCACCGAGACGGGGAGCGGACCGCCCCCGCGCCGGCCGTAGAGGCCGTAGATGGTCAGGATGAGCTGCTGGTGCCGCAGCGGCGGTGCGGGGACGGTGATCATCCGCTGGACTCCCGTTTCTAGACCAAGCATGGCTGTATGACTCCGATCATCATAGGCAGGAGCCCGCGGCGGAACCGCCGGAGCAGGGCCGGTACTTCAGGCCGGCACGGCGCCGGCGATGGCGGCGCGCATGTGCTCCGGCCAGGGCCGTGCCCCGTCAGCCCCGGCCGGGACGTAAGCGGTGGTGAACGTGCCGTAGGCGGCCAGTCCGCCGCCGGACTTTTCATGGGCCTGGCCGTGGACCTCGAACCCGAAGGTCATCGAGGTGCGGCCGACCTTCCGGACCTTCACGGTGGCCCTGATCCGCTGGCCGAACCAGAGCTTGGCCCGGTAATTGACGACCTGCTGTACGCGCGGTGCGCTGGGGAAGTAGTCCGGCAGGTCGAGCCTGCGGAACAGTTCGGCTTCGGCCGCCTCCACCCAGCGCATGATGGCGGAGTTGTGCTGGTGGCCCGCGGCGTCGGTGTCGGCCCACTCCACGGTGCGCTCGATGCTGGCCTGTACCATGCGCCCGTCTTCCTGGTGCTCCATGGTCCTCCTTCCCATTCCGCTTCCTGCCCCACCGGCAGGTGCCGAGCCTCACGACATTGTATGTCGTCAAAATGACGATCGTCCATAGAAATCGATAAGTATTCGCGGATCGAGGCCCTGCACCAGCCGGCACGCAGGGGCGGGCATTGTGCCCTGTGTCACAATAGTTGCCGGCGGCTTCCCCTCAAGACCAGCGAAGGAGCGGCATGGCCCAAGGCCAGATACCGTACCTCCCCCTGGCTGCGCCCCAGGTGCTCGACCGGCACAAGACGGTGTCGGTACGGGACCGGGACGCAGCCCATGCCCATGTTGCGGAGGTCTTCTGCGACCATGGCCTGGCTCTCCTGAATCCGCGGGGCAAGCTGTCCATGACGCTGCGCAGCCTCCATCACGGTCCGGTTGGGCTGGACCTGCTCGATTACGGCGCCGCAGTCCGGATCAGCCCCCGGGCCATGGAGGACTTTTACCTGGTCCAGATGCCGCTGGCCGGCGCCGCGGAAATCACCGTCGGGGAGGAGACGGTCTACTCGGACTGCCGGAGGGCGTCAATTCCGCCGGTGGAGCGTGACTATTCGATGGTCTGGCACGCCGGCACGCCCCAGCTCATCCTGTATGCGCGCAGGGACGAAGTGTGCCGGGTTGCCGGCCTGGTCTTCGGGCAAGCGGCGGCCGAGACCCCGGAACTCCCCTGGGCCCTGGACCTGGCGACGCCGCAGGGGGCCGCGTTCCTGGCCGCCGTGCGCGCCTACCACGACGACGTCAATGGGGACGGCGCGGCCCTGGCCGGCAGCTACGCCCGCAGGCTCGTGCAGGAGACGCTGCTGACGCGCCTGCTGCTGGCAGGCAAGAGCAACGGTCTGCACGGCACCGCGGCCGTCCCGGCGTCCCGGGCGCTGGAACCGCCCTCGCGGCTGGCCGTCAGGCTGCAGGAACTGATCAGGGCGCATGCGCATGAGGACCTGAGCGCACTCGACATCGCCCAGGCGCTGGGCCTGCCGCTGCGGACCCTGCAGCACGTCGTCCGCCGGGAGCTGGATACCACGCTCTCGGCGATGGTGCGCCAGACGCGGCTCGAGCGCTGCCGATCCGCACTGCTGGCGGCAGACCCGGCAACGGCGTCGGTGACGGAGATCGCGCTGCAGTCCGGGTTCGGCCATCTCAGCCGTTTCGCCGCCAGCTACCGGGCCGCCTACGGGGAGTCCCCGTCCGAGACCCTGCGCCGTTGAGCCGGTGCCGCAGATTAAGCAGGCAGGCCAGGGACGCCGGACGGGCATCCCTGGCCTGTTTGCCTGCCGGCGCGCGTCATTTATCCGGGTCAGGACCTTTCCCGCGCAGCAGGGCCTGGGCCACCAGATGGCCCGATCCTGCCCCCAGTCCCGGGCCCGGGTGGGTGGAGGCGCCAATGTGCCAGAGGTTCCGCACCCCGGTCCGGTGCCCGGCGCCGGCGAGCGGCCGCCACAGCAGGTTCTGGTCCAGCTCGGCCGACCCGGCATAGGGGTCGCCGAGCACCGCGTTCGGGTTCGCTGCCGCCAGGTCCGTCGGTGCAATGATGTCCACGGCCTCCACCGCGGCATCCAGGCCGGAAGCAAAACGGCCGATGCGCCGCAGGATCCTGTCGGCATACGCCTTCTTCAGCGCGTCGTCCCAGCCTCCGGCCGTGGAGAGCTCGCCGGCGGCATCGCCGGCCGGGGCGCAGGGCACCTCCTGCAGCTGCAGCCACAGCGCGCCCTTACCCTCGGGCACCCGGGAGGGATCCAGGACGTACTGCTGTCCGACAACGATCGTGGGGTCCTGGGGCAGCAGGCCTGCTTCCGCCTGGGCACAGGCGATGCCGGTGCTGCCGGCGCCGTTGCCCACATGGATCAGCGGCACCGAGTCCAGCCGCCCGTCGTCCCAGGCCATGGGACGGTTCAGCGCCACGTGGACCTGCATGGCCCCGCGTCCGTACCGGTACCGGCCCGCCTCCTCACGCGTCCCGGCGCTGACGCTGTCCGGCGGCAACAGCTGGCCGTAGAGGGCCTGCGGGCCGACGCTTGCCAGGACGGCCCGGCGTGCCAGCACGGTGTCGCCGCCGACCCGGATCCCCACGGCCTTGCCCTTGTCGACCAGGATCTCCTCGACCCGCTGCCCCAGCCGCAGCCGGGCCCCGTGGCCGGTTAGCAGCCGCTCGAACGCGGTGAGGAAATTGCCTGCCCCGCCCTCGACGACGGGAAGGCCGAATCCGTGCATGCTCAGGGCCATAACCGGCAGCATGATCCCGCCGCCGGCCTGGTCCGGGCCCAGGCCGGCGTGCAGCAGCCAGGGGGTCCAGAGCTGGTCCACTTCCCAGCCGGCGAAGCGGCTTCTGACATAGGAGCGGCCGCTCATCAGCGCCTCCCGAACCAGCGACTCGGTGCCGCGGATGCGGTGTTTTGTGGCCAGCTGCCAGAGCAGTTTCAGGGCGTGCGGCGAGCGCAGCTCGGTTCCCAGTGCGCCGAAGACGACCCCGGCGCGTTCCTGCATGTCGGCAAGCATCTGCAGGTAGGCGTCCCGGTCGGCTGCGAGCTCCAGCCGTGCGGCGGTGCGCTCCGGGTCCCGGTAGGCGATGGCCACCCTGCCGCCCTCGGCCACCGCTGCCGTGACGGCGTCGTCGGTATTCCGGTACGCCAGCCCCCGGTCGTGCAGGTCCCTGCCGAGGACCGAGTAGGCGCCGGAGGAGAGGAACAGCGGGTGCCAGGAGGAAAACGTGTCATGGATATAGCCCGGCAGCGTCCGCTCCTCCGAGGCAATGAACCCGCCGATCCGGTCCCGGGCCTCCACCACCAGGACGGACTGCCCCGATCTGGCCAGTTCCGCGGCGGCCACCAGGCCGTTGATGCCTGCACCGATGACGACGACGTCGACTGTTTGGCTCATCTGGTCCTCCCCTATGCTTCCGGGTGCTCGGCGACGGAGCGGTACTTGCCGGCATGGAAGACCAGGGGCCGGCCGCCGTTGGCCGAATAATGCTCCACTTCCCCCACGTAGATCACGTGGTCGCCGGCCTCGTGCCGGGCAACGGTGCGGCATTCGAAGGTCGCCGCGGCGTCGTCGATCACCGGTACCCCGTTCCGGCCGTCCGAGGTACCGACCCCGGCGAACTTGTCCTCCGCCGGCCGGGCGAACTGCTGCGAGATCTCCTTCTGGTCCTCGGCGAGGATATTGATGGCGAAGTGGCTCGCCGCATTGAAATCCGCCAGGGACGGCGCGTTCCGGCTCGGGCACCACAGCACCAGCGGCGGGTCCATGGACACCGAGGTAAAGGAGTTCGCCGTCAGGCCGGTCCGGCGCCCGTCGGCCCCGCGGGTGGTGACCACGGTGACCCCGGTGGCGAACTGTCCCAGCGCGTTGCGGAAGGCCCGCGGATCCGGGGCCGCCCCGCCCGGGTGCCGCCGGCTGTCCAGGAAATCCTGCGCATCCTGGGCGTCCTGCCACCAGGGAAAGAGCGTGCGCGGATCTTCGAACCCCCTGGCCAGCGCGTCGGCGACCGCCGGATGCTCCGCCGCCTCGGAGAACAGCTCCAACTGATGGTCCCGCAGCGGCCGCAGCATGGAATTGGTCCAGGATACCGACCATTGCGCCCAGCCCCGCCAGAACTCATCGAAGGTGCGCTGCATCCAGGTGGCGTCGAAGGGCCCGCCGCCATGGCGGAGGATTGCGTCCTCGTAGTAGCTGGCCGCCAGTGCTGCATTGTTCGATCCCTGGCCGGTGACCGGGTCGTTCAGCACGATCGCGTCCCCCATCCCCAGCACCTGCCGGCCCGACGGCAGCGTCCCGACCGGCCGGCGCACGGTGGGCGTGATCCGGCCGCGCAGGGTTGCGCCGCCGTCGGTAAGCTCCGCGCCCTCAAAGCGCTTCGCTTCGGCCGGGAAGTGCTCGCGCAGCAACTGCAGCGAGTGTTCCAGATGCTCCTGCGGGGACCTGACCCCCACCCAGGAGTCCATCGGTCCGCCGGGCAGGCCTTCGAAAACCATCATCCGGCAGGCCCCCGTCGTTGTAATCCCGGGAAAGGTGAAGAACTCGCCGACGCCGGGTTTGATCGACATCCGCACAGCGGGGTCGCCCTGCGCGTCGAGCGGTTTCACGTAGGCCAGCCCCAGCACCCGCTGCGGCCGGTCGTAGGGCGACTTGGTCTTGTCGGTGCGGAAGATCTGGCCCAGTTCCCCCTTGCCGGTGGAGACGACCACCAGGTCATAGCCCCGGGACAGTTCCTCCAGGCGCCCGACGGTTACCGCTTCAATCTGCAGGTCCCCACCCCTGTCGCGGAAGGACTCCATCCAGACGCTGCACTTGACCCGCTGGTCCACCGAGCGCGCCGGGGACTCCAGGGACCCCCGCCACGATACCGGCCGGTCCCCCGGCAGGTTCAGTTCGATGCCGGAAATCTGCAGGGCCGCGTCGGTCGGATCCGCCTCGGTCACCGGGCTGATGTCCATTTTCTCCTCGGCGGCCAGGGCCGGGGAGAACAGGACCTGGCTGGACATGACGCTGCCTTCGCGCACCTGGTCCGGAGTACGGTCTGAAAACAGGGACACCTGGTAGCCGTGCCGCTGCAGGCCCAGGGCGAGCTGTACGCCTGACTCGCCGGCTCCAATAATCGCTATGCGCCGCATGGGGTTCCTTCCTTCGAGGTAGCGGGCAGATTCAGCTGACCGGCACCGCGCCCTGGACTTCCGCCAGGTACCGCCGCGCCTTGTCCGGGTCCATGAACCAGTCCTGGAAGTCCGGCGGATAGTCGAAGCCGTTGGCGAAGCGCCGGGCGATCTCCGGGTGGGCGGCGGCGGCCCCGAGCAGCCGGACGGCATGTTCGGGCGGCGGGGCGAGCATGGCGTTGGTCCACTGCGCCACGTGGCGGGCATAGTCCCAGTAGGTCTCGAAGGTCCGGCGCATGAATTCTTCGTCGAAGGCGCGGTCCCCGTGGGCAATGATGCTGCGCAGGTACGACGCCGCGCACTTGCTGGCGTTGTTCGAGCCCTGGCCGGTAATGGGGTCGTTGAGCACCACGACGTCGGCCAGCCCCAGCACGGCCCGGCCGGACGGCAGCGTGGCCACCGGCTTGCGCACCGTGGGGGCAAAGCGCCCCTGCAGCACGCCGAGGTCGTCGGTCAGTTCCACGTTGCGGGCACGTTCGGCTTCCCAGGGCAGGAAGGTTTCGAGGATCTGCCTCGAATGGGCCAGGTGTTCGGCCGGGGTCAGGCCCTGCCAGCGGTCCATGGGCCCGCCCGGCACGCCCTCGAAGACCATGATCTCGCAGGGACCGGTGGTGGTCAGGGCGGGGAAGACGAAGTACTCGCCCACGCCCGGGATCAGGTTGAAGCACACCGCGGAATAGTCCGGGCGCGGCTGCAGGCCGTTGACGTAGGTGAGTGCGAGGGCGCGCTGGGGCTGGTCGTAGGTGCAGCGTGCCTCGTCGCGCTCGAACATCCTGGCGATCTCGCCCTTGCCGGCGGCCACCAGGACCAGGTCGCTGCCTGCCGCGTAGCGTTCCAGCTCGCCGAGCCCCGCGTCCTCGAAGACGAAGCGGCCGCCCCGGTCCTCGAAGACCTGCATGAATTCCGGCATCTTGACCCGCTGGTCGATGGACTGGGCCGGCGCGTCCAGCCGGTGGGACCAACTGAAGGCCTTCTCCCCGGCCTGCCCCGGGTGCGGGATGGTGAAGGAAATGCCGTCGACGGCGGGCGCGTCCGGCCACAGGTCCAGGTCCAGCGCGCGCTCGTGGGAGAGCGCCTGGCCGAACATGCACTGGCTGGAGGCGACGCGGCTGTTCCGGATCTGGTCCGGGGTCCGGTTGGACACAATGGTGACAGCGAAGCCTGCCCCGAGCAGGCCGATGCCCAGCTGCAGTCCGGACTGGCCGGCGCCCACAATGGTGATCTTGCGTGAGGTCATGGCAGTTGCTCCCTCTTATCTAGGTGTGCGTTATCCAGGTGTGCGGTGGAGGGTGGGCCTACCTGGCCGCCAGCAGCGGGATGGCCTCGGCGGCCTGCTCCGGCCCCAGCGCCGAGTAGCCGCCGTCGACCGCCCAGTCCGCGCCGGTGACGAAGCTGGCCTCGTCCGAGGCCAGGAACGCGACGACGGCGCCGACTTCCTCCGGCCGGCCCACCCGCCCCAGCAGGTGGAAGGGCGCGGCCACGCTGTCCGTCTTCGCCAGGTCCCCACCGGTGAGTTCGTCCATGATCTTGGACCAGGTCCAGCCCGGCGACACGGAGTTGACCCGGATGCCCTCCGGCGCGTAGTCCGCCGCCATGCTGCGGGTCAGCTGCACCATCGCGGCCTTGCTGGCCGGGTAAACCCAGCGCCCCACCTGGGCGACCTTGCTGGAAATGGAGGAGAAATTGATGATCGCCCCACGGCCGCCCGCCGCCAGCAGGGGGCGCACGCGGTCCGCCACCGCAACGGCGCTGACCAGGTTCACGTCCAGGGCCCGCAGCCAGTCCGCCCGGCCGGAGCCGGCCCCCTCGTCCAAGTAGGTGCAGGCCAGGTTCACGAGGATGTCCAGCCGGCCGTGCAGCTCGACGATCTGGTCCGCCACCGCGTCCACCACGGCGTCATCGGTGATATCGCCGGCGATGAACCGGGCCCCGTACTCGGCAGCCGCGCGCTCGCCGCCGGCGGCGTCAATATCGACCAGCACCACATCGGCTCCGGCCTCGCGCAGTTTGGCAATCACTCCCCGGCCCACGAGCGTGGCTCCGCCGGTCACCAGCGCGACCTTCCCCAGAAGATCCGTCATGTTGTCCTCCCTTGATGGCTTGTTGAACGTTGCCGGCCCGCACCATGGCCGCCGCATCAACGTGTGGCTACAAGTTTGCAAGCCGGCAGGAAACCCGGCTATCCGCTCCGTGCCGGAATCATCCACATCGCGCAAGGGAGCCGGCCCGGTGCCAAACCGGGCCGGAAACGACTGCTGCCTGCCGGTGCCCCGTGCGGGGCGCCGGCAGGCAGCAGCATCTTTCGGGGCCGTTATCCGTTGAAGGCGAACTTCTCCTGCAGCCGGGCCGCGGTCCGGTCCGGGTTCAGCAGTACGACGCTGGCCAGCCCGACCAGCACCAGGTAGATCCCGATCATCCAGAAGGCCAAGTCCATGCCCTCGCCCAGCCGCGCGGCCATCTCCGCCGTCTCGGGCACGCCCTTCGGGGCCGGGATATAGCCGGCGCGGTCCATCAGCATGCCCACCATGGCCGGGGCGATGACGCCGCCGAGGGAGGCCAAGCCGGTCAGCGTGGCCATCACGGCCGCGCGCTGGCGGGAGCAGACGCAGAAGGCGACGGCGGTGGGGGCCAGCGGGTAGATCATGGCCAGGCCGGCACCGAGGGTCACGAACACCACCGCGGCGGCGCCGCCCACGTGCGGCAGGACCAGGAAGCACGCCCCCGAACACAGCAGGGCGGCACCGAAGAGGGCACCCAGCGCCCAGCGCACCGTCACGCCGCGGCGCATCAGGAACCGCGACGCGCAGCCCAGCACCAGCAGCGCGGCGGCGCCGAGCAGCCACGGGAACGTGGAGACCAGGCCGATCATCTCCGGGGACAGCGCCACCACCGAAGCCAGGTATTTCGGCGACCAGGTGGTCAGGAAGCCCTGCGCCCAGAAGCAGCCGGCACCGGCCAGCACGGCCACCAGGAACATGCGCGAGCCCAGCACCCGGCGGATCGGTACGATCTTCAGCAGGTCGGCGCGGTCCGCAATGCTGTCCCGGCCGCCTTCCGTCCCGCCGGCCGCGGCTGCGCCGGCAGCGGCGTTGCCGCCGCCGGAAGACTCCGCGGGCGCCTGGCCACGCTTGTGCACCGTGTGGCTGTACGGGCCGTCGCGGCCGACCAGCAGCCAGCACAGCGACCAAACCAGGCCGAGGATGCCCAGGAACCCGAAGGCCCAGCGCCAGCCCAGCTCGGGATGGGCGATGATCCAGGCCAGCACCGGGGCGGCAATGATCGGTCCGAGCGTGGACCCGATGGCGACCATGCTGCTGGGCAGGCCGCGGTCCTTGGGGGCAAACCAGCCGTGCACGTGCTGCAGGCTGATCGGCGTCGCCGGCCCCTCGGCGGCGCCGAGCAGGATGCGGGTCACCAGCAGCACCGCCGCGCCGCCGCCGAACAGCATCGGGAACTGCAGCACCGCCCAGGAGATGCCCATGGTGAGGATGATCCAGCGCGTGGGCACCTTCCCGGCCAGGAAACCCACGGCGACGGCGGCGATGGCGAACAGGAAAAAGAAGGCGCTGCCGATGAAGCCGAACTGGCCGGCGGTCAGGCCCAGGTCGCGGATCGCCGAGTCGGCGACCAGGCCCAGCACGGCCTTGTCCGCGAAGTTGATGATCTGGAACACCACCAGGGCTCCGGTGACCAGCCAGGCGCGCCGGTTCATCCGGCCGTTCGCCACGGCGGCCCGCAGGGTGTGCCGGGGGATCTGCTGCTGCGTGGTCATGCCCCCACCTGCGCTTCCTCGCGGCGGCCCTGTGCTTCCCCGCCGCGGGCCAGGCCGGGCCCGACCACAAAGCAATCGTTGTCCTCGGCCACCTGCACGGGACCGTCGAAATCCCGTCGGGCACCTGCTTCCATTTTCCGCGTGTCCGCCGCGCCCGGGGTATTGGGCACGATGTGGTGCAGCACCAGGGCCCCGACGCCGGCGGCCGCGGCGACCTTCCCCACCTCGCCGAAGGAGGTGTGGGACTCGCGCAGGTGGACCTCGATCCCCTCGCGGGTGGGCCCGTCCGGGAAGGTGTCCAGGATGGCCTCCAGGTCCATCACCTCGTGCAGCAGCAGGTCCGCGCCGCGTGCGAGCCGGATGCAGTTCGCCGAGTAGGCGGTGTCGCCGGAGACCACCACGGAGCCGTAGGCCGAGTCGAAGCGGAAGGCGAAGGCCGGATAGCACAGCCGGTGGTCCACCAGGATGGCGGTGACCGTCACCAGTTCGTCCCGGTAGACCTCGAACGGCTCCATCTGCGGGTGCCGGGCGGTCACCGGGTCGGCTCCGGCTTGGGCCGGAACCTCGATGTCGTGCGCCTTCACCCATTCGTGCGGCTCGCTGCGGCCCTCGTCGGCCATCCGGATGCAGATATCGGAGGCGAATACGCGGTCCAGCAGCGCATCCACCACCTCGGTGGTCCCGGCCATGGTCCGGCTGCCGACCTTCTCATCGACATACCCGGCATGCGCGGCATCCAGGGCCGGCACCCGCGGCGGGCGGCCCGGGCCGAAAACCTGGATCGGACCGCCGAAGGATTCGCCGGGCACCTGCCAGCCGGTGACCAGGAAGGAGCCCAGGTCGTAGATGTGGTCCGAGTGGTGGTGGGTCAGAAAGACTGCGCGCAGTTCGGACCACGCGCAGCTGGAGCGGTAGTTGCGGATGCTGCCCATCCCGCAGTCGACGACGTAGGTGGCGCCGTCGATCCTGATGGCGGTGCTGGTGCCGGCACGGCTGCCGGACACGATCGGGCCGCCTCCTGTTCCCAGCGTGTGGACGGACATGCCCCGTTCGGGATTGCTCATGACTGTAGCCCTCGTTTCCTCGGTGAATGGGCGCAGACCGCGGACCCGAACGCAGGCCGCGGCGAACTAAACGGATGGAGCCGGCAGGAATCAGCCGGGTGTGACCGACATCATATGCACTAGTTTTTGCGATCGCAAGAGGTATTGCATATCTGGTGCGGCTCTGTCATGCTGGCCGCACCGCAACCTCAGGGAAAGGACCTGCCATGCAGCAAGAACAGGAAATCGTGCTCGGCGCGCTGCCGAAGGGCATCACCCCCGCCGGCGAGGCGATGGGCAGCAAGACCTGGAACGT
>NZ_JBHTML010000073.1:0-18183 GCF_042679445.1 Arthrobacter sp. GCM10027362 | reverse complement strand
ATGGTCAGCGAACCACCGTCGGGCTGCCGCGTCTCGTCCCAGTGCCGCTGGATCCGCGCCTCCTTCACCTCGAACAGGTCCGCGAAGTCGGACCCTACGCTGAGGGAAACAACGCACTCGGCCGGGTCCAGGCCATAGTTCCGGACCGTGACCTGCTCCTGAATGCAGGCACCCAGCTCGCGCAGCCGTTCCACGAGCAGCGGGCTGTCCGCATAGCCGTCCAAGCGGGCAACGCGGCAGACAAACAGCGCCCGGTAGGGCTCCCTGGTCTCCGCGGCCAGCGGCTCCAGCGGCTGGCCGTTGACCGTCAGGTTCCAGCGGGACAGGATGCGCGTGTCCTGATGGAACACCCCGTGCGGCAGCTCGGGATGGATGTCCCCGTTCGCCGCCGATATGCAGAAGGACGATCCCTCCACCAAGGTCACCGTCCCGGCACCCAGCGGCCCGGCAGCAGTGTCAGCATTCCATCCAGCCATGCCGGTTCCTCGCAGCGGATTGGTGCGGGTGTGGCCGCGGCACGGAGCCTCGGGCCGGTCGCCGCCTCTGCCGTTACCGACGCTACGCCGGTCTGTGTCCGTGCACCAGCCCCGCCGGCCGGCAGAGAAACTTCCGCGTCATTGCATAGGTTGACCATCCAAAACCTCCTCCGGCGGCGTAGTCGGCGGCGGTGGGTGGGGGCTGTGCGGTTTTCATGAAGCTCCGATTGCTCAGCGGCAAGCCGTGACAAGAAAACCGCCGCCGGCAAGAGCGAAGATCATGCAGGAAAGCCCAGATTCCAAGGGAGAAGATCCGCCAGGAACAGGTCGCCGAACAGTCCGGAGCCAGCCTGCTATCCGGACGCGGGCCCTGCGGATCCTCACGGCCAGTGCGGATTTCATGGCCGATGATCCGCAGGCTAAGCGCTATCGGCTGGAACCGCGCATCTTCAGGCCCGGGCCGACGGTGGCCCACTGTCGGGGCCGGGGAAACAGCGCTGCCTATCCTGCAATACCTGACCATGGCAGCCGACAGGCGCAGGAACAAGGAACGCAGGGCCCCTCCACCGGGTGGAGGGGCCCTGCGCCGCTGCTGTGCCCGGGGCTAGCCCTGGGGCTGGCCCAGCCGGGCCGAGACTTCGGCTGCGGCCTTGCGTACGGCGGCCACCAGCTGGTCCGCGCTGGCCAGCTTCTGCACCCGTGCGCGCGGCGCCGAGACGGTAATGCAGCCGACCGCCATGCCCCGGTAGTCGCGCACCGGCGCGGAGATGCCGAACTCCTCCTCCGTAGTGTAGCCGTCATTGACGGCGTACTCCTGGTCCCGCAGTTTGGCCAGGTGGGCCGCGTCGTCCTGCGGCAGCCCGTCGTCGGGATCGCGCAGGATGCGTCCGGACTCGATCAGCTCGGCCACCCGTGCCGGGGGCAGCTCGGCCAGGAACACCCGCACCGAGGAGCTTTCGAACTTGTTGTAGCGGGTGCCGATGGCGGCGGTGTGCTTGACCTGGTGCGGGCTGGGCACCTGCTCGACGACCACGGCCTCCTGTCCGTTCCAGACCGAGATCGCACTGGTCTCGCCGGTGGCCTCGGTCAGCCCCTCCAGGTAGGGCAGCGCCGCACGGCGCACGTCCAGATCCGCCAGCAGCGGGCCGGAGAGTCCGATCACCCCCAGGCCCAGCCGGTAGCGGCCGGTCTCCTCCTCCCGCTGGACATAGCCGGCCTCGGTGAGCCCGGCCAGGATCCGGGACACCGTGCTCTTGTGCAGGTTCACCCGGCCGGCAACCTCGGTCACCCCCAGCACCGGCTGGCTGACGGAAAACGCTTCCAGCACGGCCAGGCCGTTGAGCAGTGACGCCGCCGCGCCCTGGGTCTGTTCGTTGCCTTGCCGCGGCCTGCCCGCCATACGCCACCTCTTCTTTTCCCAGGTCTTCCGCCCGGTCCCTTGTCCGCCTGCGGGGAGACTGCTCCTTGCAGCCATCGTAAAGCTGCACCAAAACCTTGCCTGTTGCTTCTTCAGCAACTATATCGATTTAAAAGCAACATTGTAACCCGGGTCACGTTGCCGGACACTTCGCACATCCGCAGAAAACCAGCTCGGGCTTACAGCCCCCGGAAAGGAGGCGCGATGAAGCGCATCGACGTAGACGTAGGCGGCACCGCCCCTTCGCGGCAACCGGGCTGATCTCGCCGACCGGCAACAAGATGGCTCCGGCAATCTACCTGACCACCATTGCCGCCGGCGCGCTGATCGCCGTCTTCCTGATGCGCGAAACCTCCAGCCGGTCGTTTCGCAAGGAGGACCAGGCGGCCACAGTCCGGGCCGCAGCCAAAGAGCAACGCATGCACTGACGCACAGGGTCCTCCGGCCGCAGGGTGTGGGAAGACCGCCGGCCGGCAATCCTCCCACACCGACCGGACCGGGATTTGCTGCCCTGGGCCGGAAACTGCGGTGAGGACTGCCGGTGAACGCCGTAGCGGGACCGTTCCCGTCGAACCGGCACGAGGCCGAAGCCGCCTGTGCATTATCACAGGGGCCGAGCCGCCGATAACCGTGAGTATGACAACTAGATGCATGGACAACTGAGTAAACGCAATGCTCCGTCAGCCCGAGGCGGAACGAACGAGCCGCGATAGAACTTCGGTCCAGGGAGCAGCCGCCATTCGGCCGTATGCATAAATTGCCAAGTCTTAGTGGCGCGGTGAGGACCGGCTTGCGGGCGTCCATCAGAGACGTGAGGTCGAGATGCGTCGTGTCTCGTGTCGGCGGTCCGTGCCATCATGCGCCCGTGACATCCATCGAGCGCATCCGTCCTGAAGGGCGGCTCGTCCGGAGTCCGGCCTTCAGTCATGTGGCCGTCGTCCCACCCGGTGCGACCACAATCTGGGTGGGCGGCCGGAATGCGGTCGATGTCGACGGCTCGGCCGTAGGCGAGGGCGACGCGGCCGCGTAGTCCGCCCGCGCCCTGGCGAACGCCAGGACGGCGCCGGCCGCGGCCGGTGCGACCGTCCGGGATGCCGTGCAGTGGACGGTGCTGTTCGTCGATGGGGTTGACATCGCGGCGGGGTATCAGGCGATCGCATCGGAGCTTGCGTCTGATAAGCCCGCCCTCGTAACTGCGGCACGGGTCGCGGGGCCGGGCGTTCCGGGCGCGTTGGTCGAGATCGGCGCGATCGCCGCCGTCGTGCGATGACGCTACGGTCCGCGGTTTAGTCCTGGTGGCGCCATCAGGCCTCGCGCTGTCGCGTGGGTTCAATGCCGCCGGCCACAACCGGCCGACAGGCCGGCCCTCGCCGCGGGCGTCGGCGTCGGAGTGCGATGTGCGTCCGTATCTTCAGAACGGAAACATCTTAGGGAGCCCACTCCGGGATCGCAGCCGAACCGGCGCACGCGAACGGAAGCTTCAGCAGCGGTTGGCGTTTCCCTGGACCGGTGCCTGGGACATGGGTCCGGGACTTCGGCGCGATCTGCGCCGTGAGCACGATCGTCCCGGCGATGAGGTCGCCCCCTGTGGCCGCGGCAGTCCGGCTCACCCCGATCCTTGGGGAGGGGTTCTACGGTGCCGTGCTGGCTTGAGGGCGCTGTGATCGTGGGCCAGGCGGGTGGCGGCGTGGGTGATCGCGTCGGTCATCAGGCTCAGCGCCTCCAGATCGACGTTGCTGAGGTCATCGCCTGGCCGGTGGTAGTTCGGATCGCAGGGCCGCTTGGCGGTGCCGCCGAAGAGGCGGGCCTGCTTGGTGGTTTTCTTCTGGTCGTCTCCGGTGTACAGCCCGCCCACGGCGACACCCTTCTTGACGAATGACAACTGATCCGAGTCCTCGTCCCAATCGGTGGCGACCCAGGGCTGGTCGTGGGTGTCGAAGTAGTCGGTGAAGACGTCCATGATCTGCCTCGAACCTTCGGGCACGTCGTGATGGGGCTTGGGGTCCCGTGCGTCGTAGACCGCGATGATGGGGTTGGGCGAGGCGATCATGTCGAAGTTCAGGTAGGCGGCGATCCTGTCGAGTGCCGCGCTGTCGCTCTTGGCCAGGTGCTTGACGTAGTGCCGGGACCCGTACTCCTTCTTGTACTCCTCGGCCCCCCACCAGGCGAAGCGCACCCTGTTGCTGAGACCCTCCTGCCGGCCGAGCGCTTTGGCGGCCTCCAGCACGGCCGCCACCCCGGAGCCGTTGTCATTGATCGCCGGACAGCCCGGTACCCCGTCGAGGTGGGCCCCGAGCATGATCACGTTCTCGTCGCTGCCGGATGCGGTCTCGGCGAGGATGTTGAAGGTCTCGATCTGCTCGCCGCGGTGTTTGAAGGTGAAGTACTGGCGTGTGCTGCGATAGCCGGCGCTGGCGAGTTGGTGTTCGACGTACCGGGCCGCGGCCTCGTACCCGGAGGTGCCGGCGGCACGGTCGCCGTGCTCCTCGGCCAGGGCCTGGAACTTCTTCAGATGCTCGTAGGCGGCGGGAACCCCGCCCGGCGGGATGACGAGACCTGATCTCAGGCGCCGGCTCAGCTTCATATCGTCCCTATCCAGTACGACACGGAGACGGTGGCAGTCTACCCTCCCGGTGCAGGTCAGCGGTACTCCGGCGGCCGGTCTGCGGGGTGGGGATCAAGTCCCCGGACCGTCGGCCCGGTCTCCGGTACGACCGCCACCCGCGCCGCGGCCCCTTCCCGGCCCTGATGCGTGAAATCGGGGCACCATCGGCGCAGTTCAAGGAACGACACCCAGGACCGCCTGCCATTAAGTCTGACGCGCGGCGGTCCTACCGGCTCGCCGCCACCAAGACCCGCCTTCCTGCAGCATCCGCAACACACCACCAACCCGGTAACCGCCCCAGCCCCGAAACATCCCGGTACGGGGAAGGCTTCGTTCATCCCCGCCGGCCGGATCACCGGCCGCAGCGACGACATAAGGACCGGTTCGGCGAGGACGTCCTGCCCACCGGACGGCCCACACCCCGCAAACTCACGGCGAGACCCTCGAAACGGACAGACGCCGCACGGGAAGGCTCTGCCTCATCCAGAATGCATCAGCGGTCCCGGCCCCCGCCGCGCCGCAGTTTCTTCGACAATGCCGATAACCGCGAGTATGACAACTAGTTGCGTGCACGACTGAATAAAGCCCAGGGCTCCATCGCCACGAGGCGAAGCGAACGAGCCGCGTTAAAGCTTGGGTTCAGGGAGCAGTCGTCATTTAGCCGAATGCATACGTTCTCAGGTCTTGGCGGCGCGGTGGGGGAGCGGCTCTTGGGACAAGGTCATAGGCAGCTTCCGTGCTAATCAGACGACGGCCTGCAGGGTGAGGCCGTAGGGGACGTGTTCGCTGAGTTCGACGGTGAACTGTCCGGGTCCTGTTTTGGTGACGAGGATGCCGCAGCCGGGGTCCTGCCGGGCCAGGTGCTGGAATTCCTCGACCACGATGTTCAGCAGCGTGTTTGCTTCGTCGGCGGTGGAGGCGGTGATTGTTTGGGGGGCCGGTGAGGCGGGCATGGAGGTCTTTCTGGTGGTGGTTCTGTCCGGGCCGCTTCCACAGAGGGTGGCGCAGGTTCTAGCTGTGGGCGGAGACGGCGGCCTCGGCCGCGGTGTGGACCTGCCGTCCGCCGGTCCAGGTTTCCAGGACTCTGATGCTGCCGACCTTTTCGGCCGGAAGCTGTACGGGGTCCGCGTCCAGGACGACCAGGTCGGCCAGTTTTCCGGGTTCCAGGGAACCGGTTTCAGGGTCTGAGAAGAGCTGCCAGGCCGCATCAATGGTCTGGGCGCGGATGGCGGCTTCGATCCCGATCCTGAATTCCGGGCCCAGGATTCTGCCGGAGGGGGACTGCCGGGTCAGGGCGGCCTGTATGTTCAGCAGGGGGGATTCCGGGGTGACCGGCGGGTCATTGTGCAGGGAGAAGCGCATGCCTGCTTCGGCTGCCGCTCCGGCCGGTGTCCAGGATGCGGCGCGTTCCCCGAACAGTTCGAGCAGGATGTCGCCGTAGAAATGGATATGGGCCACGAAGAAGGAGATGGTGGCGCCGAGCCAGTGTGCCCTTCTGACCTGCTCCGGGGTGATGGTGCCGCAGTGTTCCATCCGCAGCCGGGTGTCTTCCCGCGGGAATTCCTGCCGGACCTGCTCGAAGACATCCAGCACCATGTCGACGGCGATGTCGCCGTGGACATGGCAGGCCATCTGCCACCCCTTGCCGTAGTGGCTGCGGCAGATGTCCAACAGCTGTTCCTTCGAGTAGTTGGAGCAGCCACGGTGCCCGGCAGGAACGCCGATGCTGGCGGTGGCGGGGCTGTCTTCGTACCCGAAGCTGGTTTCGATGTTGCCCACCCAGGGTGAGCCGTCGGTCCAGACCTTGACGCCGACGGGCCGGAACAGGGCCGGGTCGACGCCGGCGAGGTCTTCCGTGCCGGGGGCGGGGATCCCGGGGCGGATGCCGGACATTTCGTAGGAGCGGATGCGCACCGGGGCCGTGCGTTCCCGCTGGTACTGCTGCATGAGCGGGTAGGAGTCCGGGTGGAAGGCCAGGTCCCCGGTGGTGGTCACCCCTGCGGCGGCCATTCGGTGCAGCTCGTGGTCCAGGAAGTCGGAGAACTTCTCCGGTCCGGCGTCCATGGCCGGGCCCATGAGGATCATGGCGGCCGGCAGCTCCAGGGCCTTGCCGGTGAGGTTCCCGGCCGGATCGCGCAGGTATTCGGAAGCACCGGGGTTGGGTGTGCCGAGGTCCAGCCCCAACCTGGCCAGGGCAGCCTCGTTGGCCCAGGAGGAGTGGGCCGAATAGTGCATGACCGACAGCGGCACCGTCGGGGAGAGGCCCGTGAGGAAGGCGCCGCTGATCCGGGGCAGCTCCGGCAGCAGCAGGGGGTCCCAGCCGAAGGCGGCGACCCAGGCCTGCGGGCCGGCCTGCTCGGCGGCGGCGACGGCCTCGCGCAGCTTTTCCAGCACGGCCTCGGCGCTGCCGCACACGGAGGCACGGATGTCGACGGCGTCGGGGCCGATGAAGTTCATTTCGGCGGTGGGGTGACCGTGGGCCTCGACGAAGCCGGGCAGGATGGTCCGGCCGGCCATGTCCCGCACCTCGGTGTCCGGTCCGGCCAGGGCCAGCATCTGCTCGTTGCTGCCGGTGGCCAGGATGCGGCTGCCGGCGAGGGCCATGGCCTGGACGGTGGTGAATTCCGCGTCGACGGTGTGGATTGTGGCGTTGGTGAAGACGGTGGTGGCCTGCATGGGGTCCTTTCCGGATCAGGCGGCGGGGCGGGGCTTGAGCAGTACGAAAACCAGGCCGGCGGCCAGGATGAAGAAGGCCGCCTGGGTGGCCAGGCCCAGGCCGTAGGCGTGGGCGGTCAGGGTCGGGCCGGAGGTGAAAATGCCGGCGATGGGGCCGGCCAGGGCGAAACCGAGGCCGAAGCCAAACTGCCCGACGGCGGGTTTGACGGCGCCCACTGCGCCGAGCTGGTCCGCCGGTGCCGAGCCCATGATGACCGCGCTCTGGGGATTCTGCATCCACATCACGGCGAAGCCGACAACGAACAGGCCGGCCGCCGGCAGCAGCAGGTCGTGCGGGTTCTGCAGCAGGACCTGGATGGCCAGTCCGGCCGCGCACAGCAGCAGGCCGGAGGTGAACATGGTGCGGTTGCTCAGTCCGAAGCGGTTCTGGGCCAGCCCGGCCGCGGGGGCGCCGCAGATCATGCCGAAGTACATCAGGGCCACGATCACCGAGACGGCCGCGGCCGGCACTCCGGCCGGCAGCGCCAGGGCCGGGTACTGCCCCAGCAGGGAGGCGTCGGCCCAGTTGAACAGCACGCCGGCCAGGCAGGCCGCGGTAAAGCCGGGAAGCCGGAACAGTTCGACCGGGAACGCAGGATGCTGGCAGCGCAGCTCCCAGACGGTGAACGCCGCCAGGATCACCGCGGCCACACCGAGTCCGCCGAGCACCAGCGGGTGGCCCCAGCCCAGGGCGGAGGCGCGGCCGATGGAGTACACCAGGGCCACCAGTCCCGCGCCGGCCAGGGCGACGCCGGGGGCGTCGAACCGCCGCAGCACGGCGGCGCGGTTTTCGGGCAGCAGCTGCCAGGCGGCCAGGCCCAGGACCAGGCACAGGGCGGCGGTGGCCAGGTAGGTCGCCCGCCAGCCGAACAGTCCCTGAATGGTCCCGGACAGGGCAGTAGAGGCAACGATCAACGAGGCACCGGCGCCGAAGAAGAGACCGAAGGCCTTGGGCAGCTGCTCCCTGGGATACAGGGTGGGGATGAAGGCCAGGCACATGGCGAACGAGGTGGCCGTGGCCAGACCCATCATGGCCCGGCCCAGGCCGAAGACCAGGGGACTGGCGGCGGTGGCGGTGACGACGGCGGCCACCGCCATCAGCAGGGTTCCGGCTACCAGCGCCTTGCGCCGGCCGTGCCGGTCGCCGACAATCCCGACGCCGAGCATGCTCGCGGCCAGCACTATGGTGCCGATGCTCTTGATAAAGGACGCGGCCGCCGGATCCATGCCCAGCTCCTTGGCGGCCTGCGGCATGGCCACCGAGTGCAGCGCCGGATCCACCCCCTGCAGGGCGCCGACCAGGGCCACGCAGATCATGGCCGCCAGTACGGGGCGGCGGGAGCGCAGCTGGCGGGCCGACCACTGCTGCGGCGCCGGAGTGGACGCAGGATTCGTCTCCGGGCTTCTCCCGGGTGCGGTTGTCGTCTGCTGGTTGCTGGACATGGATGTTCCTTTGCAGAGGCTCCTCCGGCTCGCGCCGAGGAAAGAGGGAAAGTAGCAGGTTTCGGAGACACCGCGGTGTCCCGGGTCACAGGCAATATTATTTCACGGCGTGGATTATGTCGAGTGAAACTTCATTGTTGCATTGGCCGAGGTCAGCCCGTCGCGGCTGCCAGGCCTTGGACGCCGGAGGTCAGGTAGCGGCGATGGACGGTTCTGCGACTACTGCCTGGGCGGCGGCCAGGAGCATGCCCCGGTGCAGGGGCTGTTCGCTGCCGTCTTCGAAGCGAAGGCGGAGCGCGGAGATGGAGGGCAGGGCACCGATGCTGTCCAGCTGCCGGCGGGCCGGAAGTTCCACGTATCGACGCAGGCGGGCGACGTATCCGTCCACAATAAAGTCCTGTGGATTGATCACCGCCGCCACGGTGTCGACGGTAATGCCCAGCCAGCGGCCGGCTTCGCCGAGTTGGGACAGGACCAGGGAATCGCCTTCGTCCGCCCGGGCCAGCAGCTCGTCGAGCATGCGGCCGCGCTTCGCTGCCAGCGCGGCCAGGCTGCCGTACCCCTCCCGGCCCGAGCACCGCTCGTAGAGTCCGGCCAGTCCCAGCCTGGTTTCGACGCAGCCGCGGCGTCCGCACCAGCACTGCCGCCCCGTCGGGTCCACGACCACGTGTCCGAACTCGCCGGCCAGGCCCGAGGAACCGTGTTCCACCGTCGACCGGCTGAAGATGCCGCCGCTGACCGCATACCGTCCGCCCAAATAGGCCACCGTACGTTCCCGGGCCTCAGGCCCGGACCGGTGGATCCGCGCCAGCATCGCATAATTGGTCTCGCGGTCCAGGTTCACCAGGACGGTTCCGGCCACCCCCCGCGGCAGCGCGCCGAGCATGCCGTGGACGGTGTCCCGGAGTGGAAACCGTGACCACCCGTTCACGATGGAGCGGACCACTTCCCCCGCGCCGCTGTCCGCCGCTCCCGCAATACCGAGCTCGACGGCGAGGAGCTGGCGGCCGCCGGCATGGCAGATCCCGACCGCCCGCTCCAGGGCCGCCGCCAGGTGGGGCAGGTAGGCCTCGATGCCGTCCGTGCCGTCCGGCACGGGGAGCTCCTCGAAGCTGAGGACCGTGCCGTCGAGAGTGCCGACGGACATGCCGATCGACCGCCGGTCGAGCATCAGCCCGGCTACCGCCCAGCGGTGGCCGGCCAGCGCGATCGGGCTGGTCGGCCGGCCCCTGCCCGGCGCGGCGACCTCGGCGGCTTCGACGACCAGGTCCCGTTCACGCAGGTCGGCAATCAGCTTGGTCAGCGCCGTCACACCCAGGCCGCAGCGCGAGGCGAGCTCGGCCCGGGACAGCGGGCCGGACGAAACCAGCGCCGCCAGGATCCGGGACAGGTTATGTTCGCGCAGGTTCACAATGGAACCGCCGGTGTCGCCGATGGGCATGGGGCGCAAGGCAGACGGCATCGAACACTCCAAGCGGTGGGGACAAAAAGACAACCAGCAAACAGTCTATCGAGCCCGAAATTCCCGGTCCTGGAACAGCGGGAGACGTTCCGGATCGCCCCACCTAACGGGCGGGGGCAGTCCATCTGCGCCGGCAATGACCGCGCACACACTGCCGCCGGTAGCCGTGACTGTGTGCGGCTGGCGGTGCAAGGACATTGCGGCCGGGTACGGTGCCGGCTGCTTTCGTCAACAGCCCTGGCCGGCCGGGGGCGGTCCCGCCAGGGGTTCCTTTCTCTGGTACCGCGGTGCCGGCGGGACGCTGTCGACGGAGTATGACTGAGCTGTTCAGCACGGCGCGGCGGAGTCCGTCGGGGCCGTTGTGGCGTCCGCTTTCGATGTAGTCGCAGAGCAGCCCGGTGGCTTCGGGTGTTTGAGGACCAGATCGATCAGGCCGGTGCCGTTCTCGAGGATGCTGTGGCGGACCCCGTACAGGTCGGTGTATTTGCGGTAGCTGCCGGCAAACGGGTCGCAACTGTAGGCAGGCCCTGCCCGGAAGGCAATTTGGCCAGGAGGCCGACGAGCACCCGGGACGGTCGGCGATGGCGGTACCCGGTGCGGATTGGTTTGACATGAGGTTCCTCCCGATGCGGCGGCTGTTGCGGATCGCGTATCCGGGGTGTGTCTTTGATGGGGCCGGGCTCTCGTGGAAGGCAATGCTTTGGCCGGCGCCGGACCCTGCAGGGGGATGGGGTCCGGACCCGGCGCGGCTGACGGCGGCAACCGGCGGAACGGACGCCCGGGAAACACCGGCAGGGGCAATGCCGGCGTGGCCCGTGGCGGAGGCATCCGTCTCCGGCGGGGCCGTTCCAGGCGCCGCCAGGTCTCGGTGAGGTGCGGGTGTGGCAGGGCGGGTATTTCAGGGTGTTCCCGGGTCGTCCCGCTCGTAGGTCATGCCGTAGGGAACCTCGGGACTGACGGCGAGAGTATAGGCATCGTGGCGGTGCCGGGTGATGAGTATTTCGTGCCGTCCGCCGGACACGGCCAGGGAGCGGACTTCTTCATGGGCGGTGTCCAGCTGTTCCTGGAGGGCATCCCACCCGGTTCCGGCAGCTGCCTTGAGGGTGATCTTGCGGACGTGGTGCGTCATGGAACATTTTTCCGAAAATAGGGGTTGGGGCCGGTGGCTGCGTGTCCTTGGGATGACTGTGCGGGCACGTCATATGCGCTGTTATCGGCGCCCCCTGACGCGAGAAGTTGGTGATGACCGTTTGGGACCTTGACCGAAGGAGTCGCATACGACGGCAACGGTGCCCGTCGGTGGAGGAGTTCGCTTCCACCGACGGGCACCGTTTTCGAGGTTGATCTGGGTTGTCCAACTCGTGCTGTCCGGAAATGGCTCAGCCTGATTGGGCTGCGCCTACTTCCTCGCTGCTTGGGCTGACGTGCCAGCGCCGGGCGAAGGTAAGCACGACCAGGCCTGTGCCGAGGATGAGGGTTGCTGCAATGAACTGGCCGGTAAGGCCGGCGATTATTGCGAACGGGGCAACGATGGCCATCATGATTTCGACGGGGCTGAAGCCGATGTATGCCAGGCCGAACTCTTCCATTGTGCCGCTGGTCGACTTGGGGTCGACGACTTTGAGTAGCGCGATGCCGGTGGCCACGGCCCCGGTTGCCCATCCCCAGGTGAACAATCCGCGTTCCAGCCACCGCTGGCTGAACATTCTGGGTGTGAGGTAGCGGAACATCAGGACGCAGTAGATGACGCCGAAGATCAGCAGCAAGGCCAGAGGCAGCGCGAAGGAGACCACGATGCTCGGCACGATTGATGCGATGCCGACGGTGACGAGCAGGTCTGTGGCCGTGCCGGAGATGCTCTTCATGGTGGTGCCGTCGACGTAGTGGCGTGCAGGCATCCGGTCGAGCACCAACCGCACGATCAGACCGCTGATGAATGCGGTGGCGAAGAGGGGCACCTTGACGTCGAAGAGCATTTCCAGGCCGAGGCCGCCCAGGTATCCGGCGGCTGTGATGGCGGCGATCAGGGCGATGTGCAGTGTCAGGGGATCAAGCGAGCTCTCGGACACCGTGCCATGGCCGATCGGGTCCCGGTCCTTGGCATTGCGCACGAGTCCTGTGCGCATGTGTTCCGGCAGGTCTGCGAGGGAGCCGGCCACTCCGGCCAGGCCCTTTTTGACGCCCCACCTTGCCAGGATGAGGCCGCCGACTACGCCCACCAGGACGCCGATGGTGGCCGATGTGAAGCCGAGGGAGGTCGCCTCGTCCCACCCTGCCTCGCCCAGTGTGCTGCCAACGGCTGCGGCGGTGCCGAATCCGCCGACGAAGCCGGCGGCAAGAAGCAGACCGAATCCGTTGGGCAGCTCAAAGAACTGACCGAGCACTGCGACCGTGATGAGCAGGCCCAGGCCCCACTGCAGTACGTAGGTCGAGACCGAGTAGGACCACATGACTTTGGCCGCGCGCAGCTGGCCGCGGAACGCGAACGAGCCGGTCAGCGGGAGGGCTGCGAATACAACGCCGTTGAGAATGCCTGCGTAGGATCCCAGATTGTCCGAGAAGGGCAGCACACCGGCCCCGTTGGGCCCGAGGGCCAGTCCCAGGACGCCGGCGATGATGCTGGCGGGCAAGAGCATTGTTTGCACGAGCCGGAACCTCGCTCGCAGCAGGGTTCCGATGATGAGCAAGGCGCAGATGAAACCGGCATCGACCAGGAGGTCCCATGCTGTGAAGGTCATGATTCCTCCACCGTTGTGCGGCAGGGTGTCGGAGGCCGGTTGCCCCGGTTCCGGGTGAAGAGGCTATTCCATACTGGTGTCATTGCGAGGTGAATCCTCTCTGATTAAGTAAGGAGCTGTTTCGAGGAACGTCCCGCCGCGACGGCCTTGTCCGGGCGGGCGTCCTTGGGACGGCTGGGTCAGGTATGCGAGGAGAGCGCGAAGCGTGTCGGCGTCGCTGTTGCGTCCAGGGCGATGTCAGTGATTAATTCGCCGAGCGCCGGCGCGAATTTCGCCCCCTGTCCCGAGCACGGCGAGGCGATGGTTACAGACCCGCGGCGGTCCAGGACGAAGTCTTCGTTGCCGGTACGCGTGTAGAGGCAGGTATCTTCCCGTACGGGTTCCGGGACCAGGCCCGGCATCCAGTTTTCAACGAAGCTCTCGATCAGGTGCCGGGTGCCCGGATCGGGAACGCCGGAACGGCGGGCCGGGCTCGTCGCCGGGCCCGGATCGTGCCGGCCGAGTTTGAGGGCAGGCGTGGGTCCTCCATCGGCACCGGAGGGAAGGCCGAAAAACTGCGTGTCGTGTTTGCAGACCAGTACCGGCCAGGGACGGTTGGGGTCTCTTTGAGCGAAGTGGAAGACGTTCTGTTCGGTTACGGTGAGCCTGGGCACCGGAACCGTGGGCAGGGTCCTGGGCAGGAGTTCCGGCAGCCACGGGCCGGCGGCAAGGACGACATGCCGGCCGGTGTGCTTCCCGTCGGGAGTGTGCACGACGACGTTCCCGTTCTGTTCCTGGACGGCTTCGACCGTGCTGCCGCTGCCGATCCTGATGTCGGCTCCGTCCTTCTTTGCGGCAGCCAGTGCTGCTTCGATGGCGGCCCCGGGGTCAAGGTATCCGGCGTCGGCATGAAAGAGCACGTCCGTGGGAAACAGCATTCCAGGGAAACGTTCGGCCGCTGCGTCCGGGCTCAGCAGTTCGCAGGCCACGCCGTTGGCGCGCACGGCTTCGTGCAGCTCGGCCGGCCGGCGGTCCCGGCCGTAGTCGAGGCCGCCGGTCATCGTCAGCAGGACGGCGCCGGACTCGGATTCCAGTTGCCGCCACAGCCGCAGGGACCGGCTGGCCATTTCGGCGTAGAGCGGATCGGGGTGCGCGCGCCTGAAGATGCGGGACGTGCCGTGGGAGCTGCCTTCGGTGTGTCCGAGCGGGCGGGCCTCGAGCAGCAGGACCGACCTGCCTCGTGCGGCCAGCGACCGGGCGGTGAAGCTTCCGGTCAGCCCGCCCCCGACGACCACGACGTCATAGAGCACGGTGATCCTCCCGATCCTGTACCGGAATCACCGCGGTGACCTCGATCTCTCCGTGGGGCAGGTTGGATTGGACCACTGCACGGGCCGGCAACGTGGCAGAGGGGCCAAGCAGGTCGCGGTAGATGGCGTCGAACTCTGCGGCCTGGGAACCGGGGTCGCGCAGATAGACGGTGACGAAGGCAGCGGCGGCCAGGCTTGTCCCGGCCGCTGCCGCGAGGGCATCGACGTTGGCCAATGTCAGCCCCGCCTGTACCGCGAACGGCTCGTCCGTGCAGCGGCGCCCGTCCGGCAGGCGCGGGGTCTGCCCGGAGATGTAGAGGGTGCCGCCGGCGATGACTGCCTGGCTGTAGGTGCCGGCCGGTTGCGGGGCGGCGGTGGTCGAGACCGCTATGCGTTGTGCACTTCTTACCGTATTCATGCCGCCGCACCCCTGCGGTAGAGGTCGTCGAGGACATCCACGATCCGTCCCAGCGCGCGGTCCCAGACTTCCTCGTCGCGCGCGTAGCAGACCCGGAAGTGTCCGGTCCCCGAGGGCCCGAACTGGTAGCCGGGGCTGATGAGCACGTCGGCCCGGGTAGCAAGGGCTTCGGAAATGACCCGGTCGGGCAGCTGCAGGGCACTGACGTCGGGAAACAGGTACGCGGTGCCCTGCTGCGGTGCCAGTCCCACCCACGGGAGCTGGCTGAAATGCTTGATGGTCAGGCTGCGCAGCCCGTGCAGCTGCTGGACGCGGTCCGCGATCCAGTCCACGTCATCGACGAGCCAGCCCTTCAGAACGTGCTGAGCATAGGCGGGCGCCCGGAGCGCGGTCAGGGAGAGGACGTCTTCGGCGGCGGCCAGAATGCGGTCCGGTGCGACGACGATGCCCAGCCGGTAGCCGCTGAGGGACTCGGTCTTTGACGGTCCCAGCAAGGTGATGGTGCGGTCGCGCATCCCCGGCAGGGAAGCCAGGTGCACAAAGGGCGTGCCCTCGTATACCAGCCGCCCGTAAAGCTCATCGACCAGGACCGTGACATCATGGCGCATCGCCAGGGCGGCAATGCCCTCCAGAACCTCTCTCGGGTAGACGGCGCCGGTCGGGTTGTTCGGGTGGGAGAACACGAACAACCGCACGCCGGCGCGGAAGGCATCCTCAAGCCGGTCCAGATCCGGCGCGAGCCCGCCGTCCTCGCCGGTCCGGCCCCGCAGGGGAATATGCGTGATCTGCGCTCCGAGGAATGTCAGAATCCGCTCACTGAACAGGTAATCCGGATCCATGACGGCCACACGGTCCCCCGGGTCGACCAGGCCGGCCAGGGTGGTGAACAACCCCGCCTGCGTCCCCGGCGTCAACAGAATGTTCTCCAGCGGGTCAACGTCGAAACCGAGCCACGCACTGAGCGGCCCGGCGAGACTTTCCCGCACGTCGTCGCTGCCCCGATACGTCGTGTAGGCCAGGGCCCCGTCCGCGGCCGCAGCCGCAAAGCGCTCGGCAGCCCAGGCCGGCGCCGGGAAGCGAACGGTATCGAAGTGCGTGGTGTCCAGGGTGGTGGGACCGGTGCAGGCAAGGAGTGCCCTGTCCGCCTCGCGGGCCGAGCCTCCATCAGCCCGGTTATCGATGCCGGCGGTCCGGACACGGGAACTCGGCGCGGAATGGGTGTGCTTGTCGTTCATCTCATCTGCCTTGTCTTCTAGTGATCGGCGACTAGGTGAACTCTGCCACATCGGCCTGTAAACTGTCTACAGATTTGCTAAAAGTGTTAACAGAAATGCTCGGCGGTCTCTCAGACTCCTAGCCAGGACGGGAGGAAAGTTGTCGGTTTTCCAGGGCAGGGCCGGCCGGTCAGGCGCCTGCGCGTGAGGAGAGGATCATGGAATCGCGGAGCCGCTCGTAGGCCCCCAGCAGATGCTCGTCGGTCAGGCGGACCAGCAGGTCCGCGTTCCGTGCGGTCAGCGCTTCCAGCAGGGCCTCATGCTCGCCGATCACAATTTCGCGCGAGGTCGCCGCCGCCGTATTGCGGGAGACGAGAAACAGGGTGACCTGTGAACGGATGTCACTCCAGGCCCGGTACAGCCGGTCATGGCGCGAGGCCTCGTAGATGCAGTCGTGGAAGCTGGCATCGAGATGGCTGACCTTCACCACATCCTGACGGCCCAGCGCCGAATCCATCTCCCGGAGGATTTTGCGCATCCTCCCCAGATCGGCATCCGTGACATTGCCTGTGGCACGCTGTGCGGCCAGGGTCTCAAGGGACCGCCGCAGGCTGTAGATCTCCTCTATGTCACGCAAACCAAGAACGGCTACCCGTGCGCGCCGGTTGGGCCTCGAGTCGATGAGGCCCTCCCGCGCAAGCACGTTCAGGGCGTCCCTGACCGGCCCCCGGCTGACCCCGAGGCGCGCGGCGAGTTCGGTTTCCGGAAGGATTGCCCCGGGGGCAACCTCCCCGCTCAGGATTGAGTGCCTGAGCTCAGCCACTACCCGCTCACCCAGCGGCAACGTGTCGACCTTGTCCATCAGTAAACTCCTGCCTCAATGCGTCACGGCCTTGCTTTAAGCTGTAAACAGTTTACAGAATGGCCCTCAAACAATGCGTTCAACCGCAGTACAAAGCCCGGCGGCATTCGCCGCGGCGCGGCACCTCCGGATAGGAAAAACCTTGGTCCTACGCGTTCTCGTCCCTTCAGCCCGCCTCGCAGATGACATCCGCGGACCGGAGGTAGAACCCATCATCTGGCACATCAACGACGACCCCTTGGAGGCACCCCCGGCCGACGTCCTGGTCACGGAGAGGCCCCGAGACCACGCCCGGCGTGCCCGGGCGGGCCGCATCCCCGGGCTGCGCCACGTGCACCTGCTGTCGATCGGATACGAGTGGGTACTCGAGCACCTCCCGCCCGATGTCACCCTCAGCAACTCCCGCGGCGCCGTGGAGGACGCCGCTGCCGAGCATGCCATCGCCCTTATCCTGGCGGCGCTGCGTGACCTGCCGTCCGCGGTAGAGCAGCAGCGCCAACGGGAATGGGCTCCACTCTGGACCACCTCGCTTCACGGTTCGGTCGTCCTCGTCCTCGGGCATGGCGGGGTCGGCCGGGAGGTCATCGCCCGCCTGCAACCCTTCCGGCCAGCGGCAGTCATCCCCGTGGCCACTCACGCACGTACCTTGGACACCGGGACCCGGATCCATGGAACGGAGGAATTGCCCGGCCTCCTGCCCCAGGCCGATGTTGTCGTCGTGACGCTTCCCCACGACAGCTCGACAGCGGGGCTCATAGACTCGGCCTTTCTCAGCCGCATGCGGGACGGGGCCCTGCTGGTGAACATCGGACGCGGTCCCGTCGTCGATACAGCCGCGCTCATCAGCGAGCTGCGCTCCGGCCGGCTCCGGGCGGCCCTCGACGTCACCGACCCCGAACCGCTGCCGTCCGACCACCCGCTCTGGGACATGCCCGGATGTCTCATCACCCCGCACATGGGCGGCAACACCGACCAGTTCATGCGCCTGGCCACCGATCTGACCATCGAGCAGCTGCACCGCCTGGCCTCAGGCCAACAGCCACTGCACATCGTCCGATGATGCGAAGACGAAGAACGGGACCCCGGCCCAGGTCCCGGGCACACCTGCCGGAAACAGCGCAGCCGACCCCTTATAACCGCGCCGCGCAGCGGGCACGGCCAGGAACACCCGAGCCCGTCCAAGATTGAGCCCCAATACCCACATCCAGAGCATCCGCATTCGGAACGGGAAGAGAATCAATTGGCAGGAAACAGAGCCGGTGCCTACGAAGGACCCGGGGTTGTGGAGGCCATTCCTTAGCACGGCCCGTCAGACCCCAGCTACCCCCGCGCATCCCGAACGCAGCTTCCCGCGGCGACCGTTCAGCACGGCGCACAGACGAGCCTTTCCAGCTCACCCACACCCCACCTCTTTAAGGATCACGAATGTATGAGGCATCAGCACAGCCAACAGGCATCGACAGCATCACCGGCAGCAGCCGGGTCAAGCGCGGCATGGCCGAGATGCTGAAGGGCGGCGTCATCATGGACGTGGTCACGCCCGA
>NZ_JBHTML010000072.1:1823-18727 GCF_042679445.1 Arthrobacter sp. GCM10027362 | reverse complement strand
GGCGCGGGCCGCATCCCGGCCGGCGCCACGGTCCAGCCCGGCGATTTCGCGGCGCATCGGCATGCCCACCCAGCGCGCGTGGGGCAGCGGGGTGTTCGGGAAGGCCACCGCCACGTGTTCGGTCAACCGCGCACCCAGCCGGTTGGCCAGGCCCGGGCGGGCATTGGCCTCGTGGATCACCAGCGGAATCCGGCGCCGGCGCGCGGCAACATACAGCGGCGTGCTCACGTAGCCGCCGACGCCCACGACGACGTCCGCTCCGGCGTCGTCGAGGATCCGTCCGGCCTGCCGGACCGCCGCTGCCAGGCGCAGCGGCAGCTTGAGCAGGTCCGCGGACGGCCGCCGCGGCATGGGCACCCGCTCGATGGTGGCCAGGTCGAACCCGGCGGCCGGCACCAGTCTCGTCTCCATCCCGGCGGCGGTGCCCACGGCCAGGATTTTCGCCTCCGGCGCGCCGGCCCTGATGGCCCTGGCGATCGCCAGCAGCGGGCTGATGTGGCCGGCGGTGCCGCCGCCGGCCAACACCACTGACAGTTTCTGGTTCTTCATGTCTTGCTGCTGCACCTTGCTTGGTTGTTCCGTAGCGGGTTGTCTTAACCGCTGGTTCCGACTGGTTGCCGCCGGCCGGCCTTGCCCGCGGAACGGGCAAAGGACAACAGTACACCGACCGCCGAGAGGGTAAGGGTCAGCGCCGACCCGCCGTAGGAAATGAACGGCAGCGGCACCCCGATGACAGGCAGCAGCCCGGTGACCACGCCGATGTTCACGAACGCCTGGCCGATGATCCACACCATGATGGCCCCGGCCAGGATCCGCACGAAGGGATCCTGCTGCCGCAGCACGGTCCGCACCACGGCAATGGCCAGGATGCCGAACAGCGCCACCACCACGAGCGTGCCGAGCAGGCCCAGTTCCTCGCCGATGATGGCGAAGATGTAGTCGTTGTGCGCCTCCGGGATCCAGCTGTATTTTTGCCGGCTCTGGCCCAGGCCCACCCCCCACCAGCCGCCGGAGGCGAGGGCGAACAGGCCGTTGCAGGACTGCATGTTCAGACCGGTCGTATCGTCGCAACTTTGGTCCATCCACATGGTGATGCGACTGAGCCGGTTCGAGTTGGTCAGCGCCGCCAGCAGCACCAGCGCACCGACGCCGGAACCGGCAATGCCGAAGAACTTCATCGGGACGCCGGCGATGAACAGCGTCCCGGCCACGATGAGCAGGATGATCATGGCGGTGCCCAGGTCGTTCCCCAGCAAAACCAGCCCGACCACGAGCGCGCCTACAGGGAACAGCACGGGAACAACCGCGTGCTTCCACTGGGATAGCATCGGCCCCTTCCGCGCCAGCACGCTGGCCATCCAGAGGCTCAGGCCCAGCTTCGCCGCTTCCGAGGGCTGCGCAGTCATGCCGCCGGGGAGCTTGATCCAGTTCCGGTTGCCGTTGACGTCCTGGCCCAGCGGGGTGAAGACCAGCAGGAGCAGCAGCAGCGAGATCCCCACCGCCGGCCAGGCCAGCTTCTTGAACCGCGCCACCGGGAACCTGGACAGGACCAGCATGAGCACGATCCCGACCACGGCAAAGAGCCCCTGCTTCAGGAAGAGCCCGAAGGGTGACTCCCCCTCGGCGATGGACTCCACCGCCGAGGAGGAGAGCACCATGAGCAGGCCGATGGCGGTCAGCGCCAAGGTGGTGCCCAGGATCAGGTAGTAGGTGAGGCCGGAAGGTTCCCTGCCGGTTCCGTCCACGAAATCCAGCAGCCGTTTCAGCCGCACCGCGGGGCGGGTTCCGGGGATGGTGGCCACGCTTGCTCCTCTGCTCCGCCTACGGCTCTGTTGCGGTCTGCGCCGGTCCCTCCTGCAGCCGGCGGACCGCCGCGATGAAGGCGTCACCGCGGTGGGCATAGGAGGTGAACTGGTCCATGGACGCGGAGGCCGGGGCCATCAGCACGGTATCCCCGGCGGCGGCAAACCCGGCAGCGGCGACCACGGCCGCAGCCATGACCTCCCCGCCGGCATCGGCGGCCTGCCCTTCTCCAGTGTCTCCCGGCGGCACGCTGATCACCGGGACATCCGGCGCGTGTCGCCGCAGCGAGCCAAGCAGCCCGGAGCTGTCCCTGCCGATCAGGACCACGGCCTTGAGCCGTCCGGCGTGGTCGCTGACCAGGCCGTCGTAGTTCACGCCCTTCGACAGCCCGCCGGCGATCCAGACCACCGGGTCGAAGGCGCCCAGCGACGCCGCCGCGGCGTGCGGATTGGTTGCCTTGGAGTCGTTGATCCAGCGCACCCCGCCGATGGTGGCCACCAGCTGGATCCGGTGCGCCCCGTGCTTGTAGTTGCGGATGCCGGCACGCACTGCCCCGGGTTGGACGCCGTAGGCCCGCACCAGCGCCGCGGCCGCCAGCGCATTGGCGACCAGGTGGCGCGGGACCACTTCGCCCAGGTCGCTGATCGCCGCCAGCTCCGCGGCCGAGTGCCGGCGGCCCTCGATGAAGGCCCGGTCCACCAGCAGGTCGTCCACCACCCCGAGCATGCTCACCCCCGGGATGCCGGTGGTGAAGCCGATGGCACGGCAGCCTTCGACGACGTCGGCCTCCTCGACCATGGCCTCGGTTTCGCGCTGTTCGGCGTTGTAGACGCAAGCAATCCGGGTATTGGCGTAGACCTTGGCCTTGTCCGCCAGGTAGGCCTCATAGGAGCCGTGCCAGTCCACGTGATCCTGCGCCACGTTCAGGCAGACGCTGGCCAGCGGGGAAAGCGAGGAGGACCAGTGCAGCTGGAAGCTGGACAGCTCCACGGCGATCACGTCATAGCCCACCGGGTCCCGCACGGCATCCAGGATCGGCGTGCCCACGTTGCCCGCGGCGATGGCCCGCAGCCCGGCTGCCTGCAGCATGGATTCGGCCAGCCCCACGGTGGTGGTCTTGCCGTTGGTGCCGGTGATCGTCAGCCAGTCGGCGGTCCGCCGGCCGGCCCGCTCGCGCACCCGCCAGGCCAGCTCCACGTCTCCCCAGATGGGGATGCCGGCCTCGGCCGCCGCCGCGAGCAGCGGATGCCGGGGACTCCAGCCGGGCGAGGTCACCACCAGTTCGGCGGGCTGCCCGTCGACCAGCGGCAGCGTGCGCGTGTGCTCCTCCCCGAGCAGCACCTCGCGGGCGCCGACGATCTTGAGCGTGTCCGCCTTGGCCAGGCTCTGTTCGGATTCGACGGCATCCACCAGCACCACGTGCGCGCCCAGTTCGATCAGCGTGTCCGCGGCGGAGAAGCCGGAGAGCCCGATGCCGGTGACGACCACGCGCAGGCCTGCCCAGTCCGCGTCCCAGCTGATCAGTGAGTCCAGCCGGCCGCTGTTCGTCCCGGTCATAGCCCAACCACCCATTCACCGTAGAAGATGCCCAAGGCCGCTGCCACGCACAGCCCGGCGATAATCCAGAACCGGACCACCACCGTGACCTCGGCCCAGCCCTTGAGTTCGAAGTGGTGCTGCAGCGGCGCCATCTTGAACACCCGCTTGCCGCCCGACAGGCGGAAGAAAACCACCTGGATGATCACCGACATCGTGATGAGCACGAACAGGCCGGCCAGGATGATCAGCAGCAGCTCGGTCCGGGACAGGATGGCCAGGCCGGCAACCGCCCCGCCGATGGCCAGCGAGCCGGTGTCCCCCATGAAGATCTTCGCCGGGGAGGTGTTCCACCACAGGAAGCCGATCAGCGAACCGACCAGCGCGCCGGCGATCAGTGCCAGGTCCATCGGATCGCGGACCTCGTAGCAGACTTCGCCGGCGACCTTGACCGAACCGCAGCTCTGGTTGAACTGCCAGATGCCGATCAGCATGTAGGCGCCGAAGACCATGACCGAGGCTCCGGCCGCGAGCCCGTCCAACCCGTCCGTCAGGTTCACGCCGTTGGTGGCGGCGGTGACGATCAGGTTGGACCAGATGATGAACAGGATGGTGCCCACCAGGGTGCCGGCGAAGGCCAGATCCAGCCAGGGAACGTCCCGCACCAGGGAGATGTTCATGGACGCGGGGGTCCGTCCCAGCGCATTCGGGAAGTTCAGGGCCAGCACGGCGAAGAGGACGCCGACGATGCCCTGCAGGATGACCTTGCTGCGCGGGCGCAGGCCCAGGCTGCGCTGCTTGGAGATCTTGATGAAGTCGTCCAGGAAGCCCACCAGCCCCATGCCCGCCGTCAGCAGCAGCAGGACGCCGCCGGAGGCCGTCGGTCCGGGGTGGCTGCGGTCCGCCAGCCAGAGGATGAGGTGGGTGGCGAAATAGGCCACAGCCAGCGAGCCCACAATGACCGCGCCGCCCATGGTCGGCGTGCCGCGCTTGGTATGGTGCGCGGTCGGCCCGTCGTCGCGGATGAACTGCCCGTAGCCCTTCTTCACCAGCAGCCTGATTAACAGCGGCGTCCCGAGCAGGGACAGCACCAGCGCGAGCGCCGAGCCGATCAGCAGGGCAATCATCGACGCTCGCCTTTCCCGGTGTTCTGCTCCGCGCTGTCCGCTGCCGCGGCTTCAGCGGTGGCTGCCGCGGCGATCCGATCGCCCAGGAGCCTCAGGCCGGCACCGTTGGAGGACTTGAAGAGGACCAGGTCCCCCGGCCGCAGCTGTTCCTGCAGTACGTTGAAGGCTTCGTCCGGGGTGTCCACGTACATGGACTCGTCACCCCAGGATCCTTCCAGCACGGCAGCGTTGTGCATGGCCTTGGCACCGGCGCCCACCACGATCAGCCGGGAGATGTTCAGCCGCACGGCGATCCGGCCGAGGGCGTCGTGTTCCTGGACCGATGCGTCCCCCAGCTCCAGCATCTCGCCCAGCACCGCCCAGGTGCGCCGGCCCTGGCCCAGCTCGGCGAGCGTGCGCAGCGCGGCGCGCATGGACTCGGGATTGGCGTTGTAGGCGTCATTGATCACGGTGACGCCGTCGGGGCGCTCGGTGCGCTCCATCCGCCAGCGGCTCGCCGGCCCGCGCCCGTTCAGCCCGGCCGCGATGGTCCCGGGATCGATGCCCAGGACCCAGGCCGCCGCAGCGGCGGCGAGCAGGTTGGCCACGTGGTGGCTGCCGATCAGGCCGGACACAATGTGCTCCTCGGCCCCGTCGGGGAAGCGCAGGGTGAATTCCGGATGCCCTTCGGTGGTGGTGCGCACGCCGCGGGCGCGCAGCACCTGGCTGCGTCCGCCGTCGTCGCCGGGCGTGAAGTCCTCGCCGGCGGTGAAGTAGAGGATGCTCGCGGAGGTCCGGGCGGCCATCGCGCGCACCCGGGAATCGTCGGCGTTCAGCACGGCGGTCCCGGCCGGGGCCAGTGCCTCGACCAGCTCGCCCTTGGCCCTGGCGATGTTCTCCACGCCGCCGAATTCGCCGGCGTGGGCGGTGCCGACGCCCAGGACCACCCCGACGTCCGGCTGGACCAGCTTCGCCAGGTACTCGATGTGTCCGATGCCGGTGGCGCCCATCTCGCACACCAGGTAGCGGGTGGAGTAGTCGGCGTTGAACACCGTCAGCGGCACGCCGACCTCGCCGTTGTAGGAGCCCACCGGGGCGACGGTGGGGGCGACCTGGGCCAGGATGCCGGCCAGCAGGTCCTTGGTGGTGGTCTTCCCTGCGCTGCCGGTGATTCCGACGACCTCCAGCCCGGAGCCGGCCCGCAGCCGTGCCACCACCTCGGCCGCCACGGCGCCCATGGCCAGGACGCTGTCCGGCACCACGACCTGCGGCAGCAGCCGGCCGGCCTCGTCGCGGACCTCACGCTCGGTCAGCGCCAGCGCGGCACCGGCGTCAAAGGCCCCGGGCACATACAGGTGGCCGTCGGACTGCTCGCCCGGCTTGGCTACGAACAGGGATCCGGGGCGGACTTCGCGGGAGTCGGTGGTGACGCTTGTCACGCTGACCGAGGCGGCATCGGCCGCACCGCCAGCCGTCCCCCCCATGGCTTTTCCGCCCGTAATGGCGGCAATCTCGGCTGCAGTTAGTTCAATCATGTCGAGTTAGGACTTTACCGCGTTGCCGTCAGGCACTTCGAATCCGTGCCGCCGCAGGGCCTGCCGCAGTTCCACCCGGTCATCGAGCGCCACGTTCTCGCCGTTGACCTCCTGCCACACCTCGTGGCCGCGGCCGGCCACCAGCACCGTGTCCCCGGCAGCTGCCAGCGCGACGGCGCGGTCGATGGCCTCCGCCCGCGGGAAGACCTCCAGGATCTCGGTGTCCAGGCCTTCCCGGCGCCGGGCCTCCAGCGCGCCGGCCATGACTTGGCTGCGGATCGCGGCCGCGTCCTCGCCGTGCGGATCGTCGTCGGTGACGACGACGACGTCGGCCAGCCGCGCGGCGATCGCGCCCATCAGCGGGCGTTTGGTGGCATCGCGCTCCCCGGTGGCGCCGAAGACGACAATCACCCGGGCGCCGGGTTCGGGCCGGCGCACCGAGGAAATCGTGCGCTCGAGGGCATCGGGGTTGTGGGCAAAGTCCACGATCGCAGCCGGCTGCTCCGCCACCAGCTGCATCCGGCCTGGCACCGGGAGGGTGAACGGATCATGGCGGTCCACGGCCTGCTGCAGCGCCGCCGGCTCCACCCCGGAAGCCAGCACCATCACGGCGGCCAGGGCGGCATTGGCCACGTTGAAGATGCCGGGCAGGCCGGTGTGCAGCCGCAGCCGGGCCCCGCCGGGCCCGTGCAGCTCGAAGCGGTGTCCCAGCCCCTCCCGGACCACCTCCTGGACGCTCCAGTCCGCCGGTTTCCGCCCGTCGGCCAGCTCGCCGGCCCGTCCGGCGGTGCTCAGGGTCAACGTCGGCACGGCCGCCCGGGACGCCAGCTCGCGCCCCCAGTCATCGTCCACGCAGACCACGGCGCGCCGCGCCCGCTCCGGGGTGAACAGTTCCGCCTTGATCCCGAAGTACTCTTCCATGCTGCCGTGCAGGTCCAGGTGGTCCTGGGTCAGGTTGGTGAAGCCGGCCACGTCGAAGACCACGCCGTCCACGCGGCGGTAGGACACCGAATGCGAGGAGACTTCCATCGCTGCCGCGTCCAGCCCCCGCTCGCGCATCAGGGCCAGGAGGCCGTGCACCTGCGGGGATTCCGGGGTGGTCAGCGCGCTGGGGATCGGCTCCCCGCCGGCCAGGATCTCGATGGTGCCGATCAGCCCCGTGGTCCGGCCCAGGGCCGCCAGCAGCGAGTTGACGAAGTAGGTGGTGGTGGTCTTGCCGTTGGTGCCGGTCACGCCGAAGAGCACCGGCCGCTTACCCTGCTCCGGCTGGCTGTCGTAGACCACCGCGGAGAGCGGGCCCACCAGCGCGCGCAGGTTCGCCGCCAGCAGCACCGGAATGCCGCCGAGGTCCTGGTCCGCGGCCAGCCGGGCCCCGTCGTCGTCGGTGAGGATGGCCGCCGCGCCGGCGGCGGCCGCGGCGGCCGCGAACTGCGCCCCGTGGAACCTGGCCCCGGACAGCGCCACGTACAGGTCCCCGGGCTCCACGCCGCGCGAGTCGATGGACAGCCCGGTCACGGTGCTGTCCCAATCCACCTCGGTCCCGGACGCCGGAACCATGCGCGGCAGCCCCAGCTGCTCCAGGACGGCGTCGAGCCTGCCCAGCGGGATGGCACGGACCGTCTCCGGACGCATGGGCGAGGCGGACCGTCGGGACGAGGTGGGCGAGGGCAAGGATTTCTCCGCTTTCGTTTGTCTGCTATTCATCACTGCTGCCGGCGGCAGTACTATTCCAGCGGCAGCTTTACCGGCTTGGTGGTGGACGGCGGCACGTTGTAGGTGCTGAGCACCTGGGCCATGACCTTTTTGAAAGGCGGGCCGGCCGTGAGCGAGAAGACCCCGCCCTTCGGCCGCTGGATGGTGGCCACCACCACGAATTCGGGATCTTCCATCGGGGCCATCCCGGCCATCGAAATGGTGTAGCCGCTGAAGCCGCCGTTTTCGGAAGGGGCCTCGGCGGTGCCGGTCTTGACGCCAACCCGGTAGTCATCCACTTTACCCGGCAGGCCGCCGCCCTGGGTCGAGACGGTCTCGAGCATGTCCTGGACCAGGCCGGCGGTCTTCTTGGAGACCACCTTGATGCCCTTGGCCCGCGGCTGCCTGTGCTCGGTGCCGTCCGGGTCCAGATAGCCGTCGATCAGCCGCGGCTGCATCCGCACACCGTCGTTGGCGATGGTGGCGTAGGCCATGGCGGTGTGCAGCGCGGTCTGGGCCAGGCCCTGGCCGAAGAGCACGGTGAATTCCTGCCGGCCGTCCCAGTCCCCGGGCTTGGCGAGCAGGCCCGGGGTCATCCCGGACAGGCCGATGTCGTACTGCTCGCCAATGCCGAACTTGCGCAGGTAGTCGTAGCGCTGCTGGCGGGTCAGCTGCTGGCCGATCATGACCGTTCCGGTGTTCATGGACTTGGCGAAGATCCCTGCGGTGGTGCGTTCCACCGTCCCATGCGGGACCGCGTCGGTGAATTTCTGGCCGTTGACCGAGTATGTCGGCGGGATCGTGTACGTGGTGGTCGGGGTGGTGATGCCTTCCTCGATGGCGGCGGCCATGGTGATCATCTTGGTGGTCGAGCCGGGTTCGAAGGCCTTGGTCACCGAGAACGGCTCGCGCTGTTCCACCGGCGTGGCACCGGGATCGTTCGGATCCGGGGTGGTGGATTCAGCCATGGCGATGATGTCGCCGGTCTTGGCATTGACCACCACGATGTTGCCGTACTCGGCCCCGTAGTCCCGGACCTGGGCGGCGATGGTCTCCTGGGCGAACCACTGCACGTCGGAGTTCAGCGTCAGCTTCACACTGCGCCCGTCGGTGGCCGGCACCTCCTTGTTGGTGGCCACCGGGATCCGGATGCCGTCCGCGCCGATCTCATAGGTGCGCTCGCCCGGAGTCCCGGAGAGAACCTCGTCCTGGGTTGCCTCGATGCCGGCCAGCGGTTTTCCGTCCGAGCCCAGGAAGCCGATGATGGAGCCGGCCACTTCGCCGTTCGGGTAATTGCGGATGGTGGTCTCCTGCGCCTGCAGCCCCGGGAAGGACAGCGCCTCCACGCGGTTCTTCACCTCCGGGGTAACGGCCTTGGCCACGTAGTTGAACGGACGGTCCCCGAGCACGGCCTTGGAGACGGTGTCCGTTTTCTGGCCGAGCACCTCCGCAAGTTTGCCGATGGCGTCGGTGATCTTCACGTCCTCGGACTGCTTGGTCTTCGGGTTGAACCGGGTGTAGTCCTTGACCAGGCGCTGGTCCACCACGATGTCGAAGCGCTGCACGCTGCGGGCGAGCACGTTGTTGTTGGCGTCCAGGACCTGTCCGCGCAGGGCGGGAATCTCCGAGGTCCGCAGCCGTTTCTCCACCGCGGCCTGTGCCATTCCGGCGGTGTCCAGGCCTTGGAGCTGGAAGAGCCTGCCGCCGAGCACCACCAGGGCCACCAGTACCAGGACAAGGCCAATCCGGACCCGGACGGCCATGACCCCGGGCCTGCCGTCCCGGCCCGCCTCCTGCGCTTTTGCCACGTCGGGTCCTATACGTTCCCTGCCTGCGTCCCCTCCCAGTGCCTACTGCCCCGTCCGCTGCTGCGGGGCCGGAATTGTGCCGCCGTTCAGTTCGGCTTCGGTGAATTTGCGTTCAGCGGCGTTCCGGCCGGCTGCCTGCCCGCCGGCCTGGCCCGCGGACGACGACGCCGCGGCCTGTTCCTGGGCCCTGGCCGCCGCTTCGGCCTTCTTCGCCTGCTGTGCCTTCGCTTCCTTCTCCGCATTGGCGGCCGCGTCGGCCCGCTTCTGCCTGGCCGCCGGCGGGGTCTGTCCCGGCACCTCGGGGCGGGCCACCAGCCGGTTCGGCGCCGTTCCGGCGTCGGCGGCCTTCGGCTTGCCCACGACCTTCATTTTCTCCAGGTCGATGGAACCGACCGACGGCGACACCACCATGCCCAGCTTGGCCGCGGAAGCCGCCAGGTTCTGCGGCGCCCGGTTGTTTTCCAGCTGCTGTGTCAGCTTCTCGTTCTGCTGCTCCAGGCTGACCTGCTTCCCGCGCAGCTCGACGATCTCGTACTGACCGCCCGACACCGAGATGTTGAGCATCAGCACGCAGCCCAGGGCGGCAACCAGCACGGCGAAGCAGAACAGGACGAAGGGCACGCGCCGGCGGGCGGGCACACCGGCCACCACCGACAGCGGGGTCCGCCGCGGGGACCGGGAACCGTTTGGCGAAACGTTTCCGCGCTCGTGCGTGCCGGCCAGCGTCCGGGCATTGCTCCCGAAGACCGCAGGCTGGCTGGCCGGCCTTGCGTTCATCGCTGCTGCACTCATGAAGCGCTCCTGTTCCGTATCCGTTCCACAGCCCGCAGTTTGGCCGAAGCCGCCCGCGGATTTTCCTTGATTTCGTCCTCGGTGGGCACCTCCGTGCCCTTGGTGAGTCTCTTGAACCGGGCCTTGTGCTCTTCCAGCTCCACCGGGAAGCCCAGGGGCGCCGAGGAACGGGAGCCGGCAGCGAAGAAGCCCTTGACGATCCTGTCCTCCAGCGAGTGGTAGGACATGACCACCATCCGGCCGCCGAGCGCGAGGGCGTCCATTGCCGCCGGAATGGCCCGCTCCAGGACATGGAGTTCCTCGTTGACTTCGATCCGCAGCGCCTGGAAAGTCCGTTTGGCCGGATGCCCGCCGGACTTGGCCGCCGCGGCCGGGACCACCTTACGGATCGTGTCCACGAGCCGGCCGGTGGTGGAGAAAGGCTCGGCCTGGCGGGCAGCCACAATGGCGGTGGCAATCCGGCCGGCGAATTTCTCCTCGCCCCACATCCGGATGATCCGGACCAGGTCCTCCTCGCTGTAGCTGTTGACCACATCGGCGGCAGTCATCCCGCGGCCGGTATCCATTCGCATATCCAGCGGCGCATCATACGAATAGGCAAAGCCCCGCTCCCGCTCGTCCAACTGCAGCGAGGAAACGCCAAGGTCGAACAGGGCGCCGTCGATCCCGTCCACGCCCAGTTCCTCAAGCACCTCGCCGATCTGGTCGTAGACCGCGTGCACCAGGTCCGTCCGGTCGCGGAATTCCTCCAGCCGTTCACCGGCCAGGGCCAAGGCCTGCTCGTCACGGTCGATGCCGATTAGGTGCAGCCTCGGAAAGCGCCGCAGCATGGCTTCGGAGTGGCCGCCCATCCCCAGGGTCGCATCGACCACCACAGCCCGGCCGGAAGCTTCGACGGCGCGTTCGATGGAAGGTGCCAGCAGGTTGACGCAGCGCTCGCGCAGCACCGGAACATGCCGTTCCGCGGTGGGGCGTTCGTCGCTCATCCGCGCCTGGTCCTCTCCGGCATGCTGCCCGTATCGCCGGCCGGGGACCGGCCGCTGGTTGCTGTGTTTCCCTGGTGCTGTCTTGATCGGTCCTTTAAGCGTGAGGATTCTTGGACCAGACCCCCATCCGCGCCTGGTGTGCCTGGCCTGGCTCCGGGGAAGGTGAGCCAGGACGGCACCGCCGGGCGGCTGGAGATCTCATTCAAGAATCCCGCGCTGTCCTGCTATGTGCTCCGACCGTGTAGTCCTGCCGTGTTACCGGCCGGCGGACCTTCGTCCCACGGTCAGAAGATTCCGGGTATTGCGTTTTCGTCCGTTTCGGAGAAGGCTGCCTCCTTTTCCTCCAAGTACGCGTTCCAGGCCGCGGCGTCCCAGATCTCGGCGCGGGTACCCGCACCGATCACTGCCAGTTCCCGGTCCAGCCCTGCATAAGCACGCAGCGCGGGCGGAATCGTGACCCGGCCCTGCTTGTCAGGGATTTCATCAGAGGCCCCCGACAGAAAGACCCGAATGTAGTCCCGAGCCTGGCGCGATGAAATCGGCGCCTGCTGCATCTGCTCGTGGACCCGTTCGAATTCCTTCTGACTGAAGACGTAGATGCAACGTTCCTGGCCCCGTGTCAACACGAGACCGTCGGCCAGTTCCTCACGGAATTTGGCAGGGAGAATCAGGCGGCCCTTCTCGTCGAGCCGCGGCGAATGCGTTCCAAGGAACATCCCCACCGCCTTGCCGACTCAAAAGGAGACCGTCGACCCCCTACGTCCACCACTACCCTCTGATGTCCTCCACTTTACTCCACCAACAACCCCGGTCAACACGAGACACCCCTTTTGACCTCGTGTTCCCTGACGGCTTCGCGGTGTTTCTGCCCGGAAATACAGGGGGTCCGGGACGTGGAGCAAAGTGGAGGGATTTCCAGCACCGGCGAGTCCCGGGCGTCATCGGAGGGTTCTGGACGCCGCGTGTAAAACGCGGCGCCAAATACGGCCCTTAAACGCCGGAAGACCCGCGGACTGCGGGTCTTCCGGTTATTGAGCCGGCGGCCGCCCGGCGGGCGGCGTGGAACAATCGGTCAGGCTGCATACGGGTTTCCGGCCGCAGCGGCGGCCGGACCGCGGGAAGGTCAGCGCTCCTCACCGTTGCGGCGCTGGTCCCAGCGGTCCTCCAGGCCGGACATGAAGCCACCCTTGGACGGCGACGACCGGCGCGGCCCGGAGGCCTGGCCCCGCGAGGGACGGCGGGTGGTGGCCCAGTAGACGCCCGCGCCCATAATCACGAATCCCAGCACCCCGACGGCGATGATCTGGGCCGAGATTCCGATCAGCAGAACAAGGACGCCGGCCACGGCCACCAGGGCCCCTACCACAATATGGCGCGTGGAAAGGGACCGGCTGCCCGCAGCCTCCATGTGGCTGGCGAACTTGGGGTCATCAGCGTGGAGCTGCTGCTCCAGCTGGTCCAGGAGCCGCTGTTCATGCTCTGAGAGTGGCATCAGAGCCTCCTTATTCCCTACGAGTTATTCCCTTGCGTGAGTCATCTACCGGCTCAACGAACTCCGCGGGCGAAGAGTTCCAGGAACCACCCCGCACACCTTCATTTCCTTATCACAAGGATAGATTGCAAAGCGCCTAACCGAAAGCTGGTGGGATCGTCAAGGCCCCGGCGGGCCGGACATCGGAGGCCGCTGCGGACGGCGCAGGAGTGCTGCCGGAACTACCTGCGCGCCGCCGAATTTCCGGTTGACCTCGTCCAAGGTCTGTTCCGCATTGCGCCAGTGGTCCTCGCTGCCGTCGAACGACAGCTGGCGGCCGGCCCCGCCGGGTTCGAGCTGCTCGGCCCGCAGTCCGACCAGCCGCACCGGCTGCGGCCTGGAACCCAGCGCCTCGAGCAGGTGCACCACGGCGGCGTACAGCTCCCGCGCACTGTCCGCCGGCTCCGGGAGCGTGCGCGACCTGTTGATAGTGCTGAAGTCCGAGTACCTCAGCTTCAAGGCCACCGTCCGGCATTGCAGGCCGGAGGCGCGCAGCCTGGCCGCAGTCCGGTGGGACAGCCGGAGCAGCTCGCGCCGCAGCTGCACCGTGTCGTCAAGATCCTGGTCGAAGGTTTCCTCGGCGCCAATACTCTTCTCGGCGCGCTCGGGCGTGACCTGCCGCTCGTCGATGCCCCAGGCGAGCCGGTGGACCTGGTCCCCCGCCGCGCCCAGCAGCTTGTGCAGGGCCGAGGGCGGCGTGTGGGCCAGGTCCGCCACGCTGCGGATGCCCAGCCGGGCGAGGGTTTCCCGGGTCTTCGCCCCCACGCCCCACAAAGCACCGACCGGCAGCGAGTGCAGGAACTGGACCGTACGGTCCTCCGGGATCAGCAGCAGGCCGTCCGGCTTGGCGTGCGTCGAGGCGATTTTCGCGACGAACTTGCTGGCGGCGATGCCCACGGTGGCCGTAATGCCCAGTTCATTCCGGATGGTCCGGCGGACCAGCGCACCGATCTGCAGGGGTTCACCCAGCCGGCGCCGCGCTCCGGAGATGTCCAGGAAGGCTTCGTCCACGCTCAGCTGTTCCACCTGGGGCGTGATGTCCCGGAAGATCTCCATCACGCGGGCAGAAACTTCCCGGTATTTTGCCTGGCTCGGTTCAATCACCACAGCCTGCGGGCACAGCCGCATGGCCTTGGCCATGGGCATCGCAGACCGCACACCGAAACGCCTGGCCTCGTAGGAGGCGGAGAGCACCACGGACCTGCCGGAAGGCGAACCGACAATGACGCACCGTCCGCGAAGCTGCGGACGCTGCAGCAACTCCACGGACACGAAGAAGGCATCCATGTCCACGTGCATGATGTTGCAGTTCCCGGAGCCGGGCTGTCCCTGGCCCGCCGACTCGTTGACATTGCCCACATTCCCATCGTAGGTCCCGGCACCGACGGTGGACGTGCAGGACAACGCGCACGCGTGGGCAGCCGGAGCCCTGCCGATAGCGTCCATCGGCCGCCCCTGTCCTTCGCCGGCTCAGGACGGGGACCCCTGCCGATAGCGTCCATCGGCCGCCCCTGTCCTTCGCCGGCTCAGGACGGGGACCCCTGCCGATAGACTGGGGCGATGAAGGATCTTCGCCCTACGCTTGCGACCGGTACCGCCGCCGAACAGGCAGCGTACCGCCAAGCGGTCGCCGCCGGCTTGGGCGGCTTCCTGGAAACCAAGCGCGGGGAACTGCTTGCTGCGGCGCCGGACGCCGCCGTGCTCGTTGATGCGATCGCAGACCTGACCGAAGGCGGCAAGCGGCTGCGGGCCCTCCTGGCCTACTGGGGTTGGCGCGGCGCGGGCGGCACAGCGGCCGCCGCGGAGGCCGTCCGGGCCGGCGTGGCCTTGGAGCTGTTCCAGGCGGCCGCCCTGATCCATGACGACATCATCGACCGTTCGGACACCCGCCGTGGCAAGCCCAGCGTGCACCGGCGGTTCGAGCGCCAGCACCGGATGCAGGGCTGGTCGCTGGCCGCGGACCGCTACGGCCTGGCTGCGGCCCTGCTGGCCGGGGACCTGTGCCTGTCACTGAGCGAGGAAGCATTCACTACAATCGGCGCTCCGGCCGGCAGCGGCAGCGAGGCGCGGCGCATCTTCAACCAGATGCGCACCGAAGTCATGGCCGGCCAGTACCTGGATGTCCTCGAGGAAGTGGCAGGACCCTCCCGGCCGGCGGACGCCGCAGTGGACCGGGCCCTGCAGATCCTGCGCTTCAAATCGGCCAAGTACTCCACGGTGCACCCTCTATGCCTGGGCGGCGCCCTGGCCGGCGGCAGCCTGGAACTGCTGCGCTCCTACGCGGAGTTCGCCCTGCCGCTGGGCGAAGCATTCCAGATCCGCGACGACGTGCTGGGCGTCTTCGGGGATCCGGCAGCCACCGGTAAGCCCGCAGGCGATGACCTTCGGGAAGGCAAGCGCACGGTCCTGGTCGGGTACACCCTGAACCATTGCTCCGGGTCCGAACGCCGGTACCTGGAAGAGCACTTGGGCTCGCCCCTGATCGACGATCCGACCATCGAGGAACTGCGCTCCCTGATCATCCGTTCCGGAGCCTTGGCAGCCGCGGAACGGATGATCGAGGAGCTGACCGCTACCGTCTATGAACGGCTGGACGGCCTGGCGGTCAGTCCCGAGGTCTCCGGCGCCCTCCGCGCCCTGGCCGACGCCGCCGTCCGGCGGGACTCTTAACCTCCGGCAGGCAGCGGGGGCTCACCAGGCGAGGGCCTGGGCCCGGCGCCTGATCTCGGTCTTGCGGCCCTCGCGCAGGGCGTCGATCGGCCGGCCCGGAAGCGAGTCGTCCGCCGTAAAGAGCCAGCGCAGGATTTCGTCATCCTTAAAGCCGGCGTCCGAGAGCACGGCGATGGTCCCCCTCAGGCTCTCGAGCACATGGTCCTCGACCAGGAAGTCCGCGGGAATGCAGCGGATGTTGCGCTCCCCTACCCGGGCGGCGAGGACAGTGCGGTCATCGATCAGGCTGTGGACTTTCTTCACCGGCAGCCCCAGCCGTTCGGCAACGTCGGGAATCGGGAGCCATTCGGTAATCAGTTCTTCAAGTTCACTCACTTAACAAGCGTGCCACGGTCCGGTCCCCCGGATCCATTTGCCCTGCCAACCCGTCGTCGCAAGGTACCAATCCGGCAACGGCGCTTTTGCGTCCTGCAGCGATGGTGTAAGTTCACTAAAGTCACAGTTGTCACATCAACAACAGCAGTAACAGAATCGGCGGCAACGGTGGCATACGAGCTGTAAACCCGCACTGTCCGGACCAGCCAGCCGGGCCGGCATCCGCCGTTGACCAATGTGAGGAACTTTCGATGTCTGACCAGCGACCGTCCATCAGTCCGCTCGGCAACCAGGCGCTGGGCAGCGCCCAGCCATCGCGCATGTTCCTTTCGGCCGCTGCCACCGCAGCCATCCCCGCGGTGGTGTTGTCTTCGGCTGCTTTGGCGTTGCCTGCCCAGACAGCCGAACAGGCGCCCCGCATGGCCCTGCAGCCGCGGCTGGCCGACGGCGCCGCCGCTCCCCTGCAGACCCGCATGGTTCCGGCCTCCCACGTCGCGGCACAGTTGCCGTCCATGCTGCGCCCGTCCCTGGCGGTGCCGGCCACCTATGTGGTCCGCCCCGGTGACACCGTCAGCACGATTGCGGCCCGCTACGGCCTGAGCACCTCCAAGGTCCTCAGCCTTAACGGGCTGAGGAGCTCCTCGACCATCTACCCGGGCCAGAAGCTCAGGCTCGCCGGGACGGCGGCGCGGTCGGCGCAGTCCGCCAAGTCCACGTCATCGGCTTCCAACTACACGGTCAAGGCCGGAGACACACTCTCGGGCATCGCCGCCCGCTACGGCACCACCCTGGCCAAGCTGCTCTCGGCCAACGGCCTGAAGGCTTCCTCGATCATCTACCCGGGCCAGAAGCTCAGGCTCACCGGCGCCGCCACCACGGCCGCCGGGTCCCAAGCCAGGCCGGCCGCAAGGACTTCCACCGGATCCGGTGCCGCCACCTACACGGTCAAGGCCGGGGACACGCTCTCGGGCATCGCCGCCCGTTACGGCACCACCCTGGCCAAGCTGCTCTCGGCCAACGGCCTGAAGGCTTCCTCGATCATCTACCCCGGCCAGAAGCTCAGGCTCACC
>NZ_JBHTML010000072.1:0-1726 GCF_042679445.1 Arthrobacter sp. GCM10027362 | reverse complement strand
ACCGGTGCCGCCACCACGGCCGCCGGCAGGACCACGGCCACCGGTTCCAATTCCGGTTCCAGCTATGGCTCCAGCTACACCGTGCAGGCCGGAGACACCCTCTCGGGCATCGCCGAACGGCTCGGCATGGGCCTGAGCAAGCTGCTCGCCGCCAACGGCCTCAGCACCTCCTCGACCATCTACCCCGGCCAGAAGCTGAAGGTCAGCGGCACCGCCACGGGCGCGACGACGGACGTCTCCTCCGCCACGATCGAGCCCCTGGTGCCGAACACCTTCCTGCACTACACCTACCCGGATGAAGTGGTTGCGGACGCGAACAAAAACAAGGCCCTGCTGCTGTCCACCCCGCAGCCCAGTCCGGCCCAGATGCAGCAGATCGTCCGGGACACCGCGGTGGCGATGGGCGTGGATCCCGCCCTGGCCCTGGCATTTGCCTACCAGGAGTCGGGCTTCCAGCAGACCGCCGTCTCCCCCGCCAACGCCATCGGCACCATGCAGGTCATCCCGTCCTCGGGGGTCTGGGCCTCGGAACTGGTAGGCCGCAAGCTGAACCTGCTGGACCCCTACGACAATGCCACCGCCGGCGTCGCCATCATCCGGTCGCTGGTGCGCACCAGCGACACCCTCGACATCGCCATTGGGTCCTACTACCAGGGCCAGTACTCGGTGACCACCCACGGCATGTTCGCGGACACCAAGGCCTATGTGAAGGCTGTGAAGGCCCACATGAAGAACTTCGGCTAGGCCCCGGACGGCTTAGTATCGAAGAGTGCAGGAACATGTAGCGGATCCGCTGGTCGGCGTCATCGTGGACGGACGCTACCGGGTCGAGTCGCGGCTGGCACGCGGCGGCATGTCCAGTGTCTACCTGGCCACCGACACCCGGTTGGACCGGCCGGTGGCCTTGAAGATCCTGTACCCTCACCTGGCCGCGGACCGCTTCTTCCTCGAGCGCTTCGAGCGCGAGGCCAAGTCCGCGGCGCGGCTTTCGCATCCGCACGTGGTCGGAGTCCTCGACCAGGGCCATGACGGCGATGTGGCCTACCTGGCCATGGAGTACGTTCCCGGCCACACCCTGCGGGACACGCTCAACGAAAAGGGGGCGCTGACCCCGCGGCTGGCCCTGGCCCTGCTGGACCCGGTGGTGGAAGGGCTCTCCGCCGCCCACCGCGCCGGACTGATCCACCGGGACGTCAAGCCGGAAAACGTGCTCATGTCCTCGGACGGCCGGATCAAGATCGGCGACTTCGGCCTGGCCCGCGCCTCCGCCGCCAGTTCCAGCACCGCCACGCTGATCGGCACCGTCGCCTACATCGCCCCGGAACTGGTAGCCAACGGCGCTGCCGATGCCCGCAGCGACATCTATTCCGTGGGCATCATGCTCTTCGAAATGTTGACCGGCCGCCAGCCGTTCACCGGGGAGTCCCCGATCCAAATCGCCTACCAGCACGTCAACTCGACGGTCCCCCGGCCCTCGAGCCTGGTCCCCGGGCTGGCACCGGATCTGGACGAGCTGGTCCAGTGGTGCACGGCCCGGGATCCGGAGCAGCGGCCGCACAGTGCCGAGGACCTGCTGGGCGAGCTGCGCCATATCCGCACCACGCTAAGCGACCGCGCCCTGGACTTCCGCGCGGCCATGGCAGGACCGGTCCGGCACGGACCGGACAACACCCCGGCGGGTCCTGGCCGCACCGCACCGCTGGCGGTCCCGGCCGGGCCCGCACCG
>NZ_JBHTML010000071.1:0-18791 GCF_042679445.1 Arthrobacter sp. GCM10027362 | reverse complement strand
CACCGCCGTCGGCTCCGGCCGCCGGCGCAGCCGTCACGGCTTCGGTTCCGGCAGCGGGGGGTTCGGCGGCAGCAGTCTTGCGGGTACGGCGCGTCCGGGGCTTGGCCGGCTCGGCCTCCGGCTGCATTGGTTCAGCCGGGAGATCGGTACCAGCCATGCCGGGGATAACAGCCTGGGCGGGCTCGACCGGCTCGGGATCCTTCCTGCGGCGCGCCCGGACGGGCTTCCTGGCGTGCGTTTCCGCCTCTTCGGGTACGGCCGGATTCAACTGTTCTTTATCCATTTATCACTGTGCTCCAGCCCTTGCGGCACCAGCCACATCCCGGCGCCCTCGGGGGCAAGTAGCCGGTTATCCTTCGGGCCCTGGGGCCACCCGTCACCGGAAGTCGTTTCGATATCACCCGAGCTCGCGCCAGCAGTGGGGCGCGGCACACCCGGGGACCAGCGGCGCTTTTCCCTACTACCGCATATATTCTCTTCATCGGTAGCGTTGCCAAGCGGATTCCCTGTGCACCCATCCGGGTGATGGGCACCGTATCGAGAAGCATCGCCGGCAGCACTGGAAGCCTGTCGCTGGACCGGCAATGGAATGTGGGTCCACTGCCAGCCAAGACCTATTCTCTCACATCGGCCCGTATTTGGTTATCATTCGCAACTTCAGGCGGGGATAGAATCGTGCCAACCGACAGTTGATGATCAGGAGACCGGTGAACTACGAAGCTCTAACCCAGGAGTCCGCCGCGGCCCGTACTGCGGGCACCGTCCAGGCCTCCCATTTAAGGCAGAAACCTTTTGCCTGGCTCCTGCTGGCCACCGGCGCGGTGGGCTGGGTGATGTCCTTCATCCTGGTCCTGGAGCGGCTCGAGGTCTACAAGAACCCGGCCCATGTCACCAGCTGCGACATCAACCCCTGGATTTCCTGCGGTGCGGTGTTCCAGCACTGGCAGGCGTCGCTGTTCGGCTTCCCGAACCCACTCATCGGCATGGTCGCCTTCGCTGTTCCGATTACGACGGCGATGGCCATGCTGGCTGGGGCGCAGTTCCGGCGCTGGTACTGGCTCGGGCTGCAGACCGGTGTGACCCTCGGATTCATTTTCGTCGTCTGGCTGTGGAGCCAGGCCCTCTTCGATATCTACATCCTGTGCCTGTACTGCATGGGTGTCTGGGCCATGATGATCCCGATGTTCATCCAGCTCACGGCACGTAACCTGGCCCACGGGGTGATCAAGGCCCCGGCAGGATTCGTCCAATTCTTCACGAGCTGGTCCTGGACCATTACCGCCCTGCTCTGGATTGCGACGGCGGCCAGCGTGTTCTTCCGCTTCCTGGGCGCCTTCACCGGCGGGTAGAGATTGGGGCGCTCCCGCGGTGTCGGCTTCGCCGCCCGTTCGCGCCCCACTCCATGAAAAGGCCGGGCCGCATCGGATGGATGCGGCCCGGCCTTTTAAACGAGTGGAGCGGTGCTTAGCCGAACCAGATGCCGATCTCGCGCTCGGCGGACTCGGGCGAGTCCGAACCGTGGACCAGATTCTGCTGCACCTTCACGCCCCAGTCACGGCCGAAATCGCCGCGAATGGTGCCCGGGGCGGCGGCAGTCGGCTCGGTGGTGCCGGCCAGCGAGCGGAAGCCCTCGATCACGCGCTGTCCCTCGAAAACGGCGGCCGCGATGGGTCCGCTGAGCATGAATTCCACGAGCGGCTCATAGAACGGCTTGCCGACGTGCTCCTCGTAGTGCCGTTCCAGCAGGTCGCGGGTGGCGGCGACCAGCTTCAGGTCGACGAGCTTGTAGCCCTTGGCCTCCACGCGCGAAAGAATCGTGCCGGTCAGTCCGCGTGCCACGCCGTCCGGCTTGATCAGGACGAGTGTGCGCTCAACGCTCACGTAGTTACTCCTCTGGTTTCCTCAATGCTTGCAAGTGGGGCGCTCGGCCGCCGTGGCGGGCCCCTCGGGCCCCACTCTAGTCCTTATCCGGGTGGCTGCGTTCCCATTCGGCCTGCGCGGCATCGCGTTCCTTGTTCTCCCGGTCGATGCGTGCGCCGGTAACGACGCCGTACCACCAGGTCAGGGCGAACAGGAGGCCGACAAGGAACATCATCGGCACCACGAAGCCGGTGGCGATGATCAGCAGCTGCAGCGCCCAGCCGATCCAGTAACCGGCCGGTTTGCGCAGCAGCGCGCAGCAGAGGAGCAGCAGCAGGGACAGGACGATCCCCACGCCCAGGATCACCGGCGGGGGAATCCTGTCCTTCTGCAGCCCGAAGGCCACCAGCGTGCCGAAGAACACCACGAAGGCCTCCAGCGACAGCACCGTCGAGGCGAAGGTCACCTTGATGGACCGCCGCTTCTTCGGCATGTCCGGGCGCCACTCGCGCTGTGCTTTGGTCAATCGTGCCATGGCCTACTTTCCAGTCTTTTCCGGTTTTTCCGGCTTTCCCAGCAGGATGCGTGCGTCGGCCACCAAGGTGATGGAACCGGTGATCAGCACGCCGCCGGCCAGATCGTTCTTGGCTTCGGCCTGCTCCACCGCCCAGACCACGGCCTCGTCCAGCTGCGGTTCGATGTGCACGGCGTCCACGGGGAAGCCTGCGGCGATGGCATCCTCGGCCAGTTGTTCCGGCTCGATCGCCCGGGGCGAGTTGGAGGCGGTGACGCAGATTTCCTGCACCAGGTCCCCGAATTGCTCGCGAAGGGCTTCGAACACCCCCACCGAGTCCTTCTCCTGCAGGATGCCCACCACGGGCACGAGCTTGCTGAAGTTGAAGGCCTCGTTGATCGCGTCGGCGGTCACCCGCATACCGTCCGGGTTGTGGGCGGCATCCACAATGATGGTCGGGGCGGTACGGACCACCTCGATCCGCCCGGGCGAGGTAACGGTCCGGAACGCCTCGCGGAGGATCTCCACGTCCAGCGGCTTCTCGCCGCCGCCCAGGAAGGCCTCCAGCGCGGCCACCGCCACCGCGGCATTCTGCGCCTGGTGGGCGCCGTAGAGCGGCAGCAGCAGGTCCTCGTAGCGCCCGGCCAGGCCGGAAACCGTCAACTGCTGGCCGCCCACTGCCAGCAGGCGGGACTCCGCATGGAATTCCACGCCCTCGAAGCGGAAGGGCACGTGGAGTTCCCTGGCCTTATCCAGCAGCACTTGGGCCGCCTCCACCGGCTGCGCGGCGCTGACCAGGAAGCCGCCGGGCTTGATGATCCCGGCCTTCTCGGCGGCGATCTCCCCGGCGGTCTCGCCGAGCAGGTCGGTGTGGTCCAGCGAGATGGGGGTGATGACGGAGACCTGGCCGTCGATCACGTTGGTGGCGTCGGTGATGCCGCCCAGGCCCACTTCGACCACCGCCACGTCCACCGGCTCGTCGGCGAAGATGGCGATGGCCAGGATGGTCATGCACTCAAAGTACGTCAGCCGCGGCTCGCCCGCGGCGGCCAGTTCCCGGTCCACGATCTCGAGGTAGGGACGGATCTCGTCCCAGATCCGCACGAACGTCTCATCCGCCACGGGTCCGCCGTCGATGCTGATCCGCTCCGTCACCTTGGTCAGGTGCGGGCTGGTGTACCGTCCGGTGCGCAGGCCGTGGGCGCGCAGGCCGGCGTCGATCATCCGTGCCGTGGAGGTCTTGCCGTTGGTGCCGGTGATATGGATGCTGGCGAAGGCCTTGTTCGGCTCGCCCAGGATCTCCATCGCCCGGAACATCGGCTCCATCCGCGGTTCGATCTTGTTCTCCGGCGCCCGGCCCAGCAGCTCCGCATAGACGCTTTCCACGCCAAATTCATCGCTCACGATCCACTCCGCTCAGGCTTCGATCTTTTCAACGGTGACTTCCTGCCCGCCGTCAGCCGCCACCAGCACCAGGTCCACGGTCAGCGTCTCCTCGGACACCAGCTCGCGGTGGGTGCTGATTGCATCCAGGACGGACTGCTCGGCGCTGACCGTGGTGCGGATCCGGTCGCTGACCACCAGGTCGGCGTCCTTGCGGGCCTGCTGGATGGCACGGACCATGTCGCGTGCCACACCTTCGGCCTCCAGCTCCGGAGTCACCTCGGTATTCAGCACCACGAAACCGCCGCCGGGCAGCACGGCGACAGAGGCAGACCCATTGTCCTCGGCGGACACAACCGTCTCCAGGGTGTATTCCTGGGGTTCCAGCGCCAGTCCGCCGGCGGCGACGTTGCCGGCGTCGTCCACGGACCAGTCCCCGGACTTGGCCGCCTTGATGGCCGTTTGCACGTCCTTGCCCAGGCGGGGGCCGGCTGCGCGGGCATTGACCACCAGCTTCTGCTCGATGCCGAATTCCTCCGGTGCGGCGGTGCCGGCCTCGACCAGGCGGATGGACTTGATGTTCAGCTCATCCTTGATGATCTCCTCATAGCCGCCGGAAAGTTCGGCGGCATGCGGAGCGACCACCGTCAGCTCGGACAGCGGCAGGCGCACCCGCAGGTTCGCGGCCTTGCGCAGGCTCGAACCGATGGAGCAGACCCGGCGGGTACCTTCCATCCGCTCGACGAGCTCTTCCATCACCGGGAAGGCGCCGGCGTCGGGCCAGTCCGTCAGGTGCACGGAGCGCCCGCCGGTCAGCCCGCGCCAGATCTCCTCGGCAACCAGGGGCAGCAGGGACGCAGCGGCCCGGCACACGGCCTCCAGGCAGGTATAGAGCACGTCGAAGGCGTCGGCGTCCTCATCGAAGAACCGCTGGCGGCTGCGGCGGACGTACCAGTTGGTCAGCGTGTCCAGGTACTCGCGCAGCGCGTCGCAGGCGCCGCTGACGTCGTAGCTGTCCAGGCTGGCGGTCATGCTGCGGATGACGTCCCCGGTGTTGGCCAGGATGTACTGGTCCAGTGAGTCCAGGGACGCGATGCGCGCGGTGTCTCCAAGCACGGACCTGGCCTCATAGCCCTCGCCGTTGTTGGCCGTGTTCGTGTACAGCTTGAAGAAGTGCCACACGTTCCACAGCGGCAGGATCACCTGGCGCACGCCGTCGCGGATGCCCTGTTCGGTGACGATCAGGTTTCCGCCGCGCAGGATGGGCGAGGACATCAGGAACCAGCGCATCGCGTCGGAGCCGTCCCGGTCCAGGACCTCGGAGACGTCCGGGTAGTTGTGCAGGCTCTTGGACATCTTCTGCCCGTCCGAGCCGAGCACGATGCCGTGGCTGATCACGTTGCGGAAGGCCGGCCGGTCGAACAGCGCGGTGGCCAGGATGTGCAGCGTGTAGAACCAGCCGCGGGTCTGGCCGATGTACTCGACAATGAAGTCACCCGGGAAATGGTGCTCGAACCAGTCCTGGTTCTCATGCGGGTAGTGCACCTGGGCGTACGGCATGGACCCGGAATCGAACCAGACATCGAGCACGTCCGGCACCCGGCGCATGGTGGACCGGCCGGTCGGATCGTCCGGGTTGGGCCGGGTGAGCTCGTCGATGTAGGGCCGGTGCAGGTCCGGCTCGCCCTGCTCGTTCAGCGGCAGCCGCCCGAAGTCCGCCTCCAGTTCGGCCAGCGAACCGTAGACGTCCTGGCGCGGATAGTCCGGGTTGTCCGACTCCCAGACCGGAATGGGGCTGCCCCAGTAGCGGTTGCGGCTGATGGACCAGTCACGGGCATTCTCCAGCCACTTGCCGAACTGGCCGTCCTTGACGTTCTCCGGGATCCAGTTGATCTGCTGGTTCAGCTCGACCATCCGGTCCTTGATCTTGGTGACCTCCACATACCAGGAGGAGATCGCCCGGTAGATCAGCGGGGTGCGGCAGCGCCAGCAGTGCGGGTAGCTGTGCTCGTAGCTGGCCTGGCGGACGAGCCGCCCCTCGGCCTTGAGCACGCGGATGATCGGCTTGTTGGCCTCGAAGACCTGCAGTCCGGCGATCTCCGCGAGCGGTCCCCCGGCAAAGGTGGGCAGGAACTTGGCGCCCTCGTCCACGGACACGATCACCGGGATGCCGTTGGCCTCGCACACCCGCTGGTCGTCCTCGCCGAAGGCAGACGCCTGGTGCACCAGGCCTGTACCGTCGGTAGTGGTGACATAGTCGTCGACCAGGATCCGCCAGGCGTTCTGCGTGCCCCACTTCTCGATGTCCGCGTAGTAGTCCCACAGCGGCCGGTAGTGCAGGCCCTCCAGCTGCTTGCCGGTGTAGGTGGCGGTGACGGCCTCCGCCGCGGCAGCGGCGTCGTCATACCCCAGGTCCTTGGCGTAGCTGCCGACCAGGTCCTGGGCGAGCAGGAACTTCTCCCCCGCCGCCGTCGTCCCGCTGGGGCCGGCGGGCACGACCGCGTAGGTGATGCCGGGCCCGACGGCGAGCGCCAGGTTCGTCGGCAGGGTCCAGGGCGTGGTGGTCCAGGCCAGGGCATTCACGCCGGCCAGCTCGCGGCTGATGTCGGTGTCCCCGGCCAGGATCGGGAACGTGACCGTAACGGTCTGGTCCTGCCGGTTCTTGTAGACGTCGTCATCCATGCGCAGCTCGTGGTTGGACAGCGGCGTCTCGTCCTTCCAGCAGTACGGCAGCACGCGGTAGCCGTTGTAGGTCAGGCCCTTGGCGTGCAGCTGCTTGAAGGCCCAGATCACGGACTCCATGTACTCGACGTTGAGCGTCTTGTAGTCGTTCTCGAAGTCCACCCAGCGGGCCTGGCGGGTGACGTACGCTTCCCATTCCTTGGTGTAGCGCAGCACGGAGGCACGGCAGGCATCGTTGAACTTGTCGATGCCCATGGCCTCGATCTGCTTCTTGTCCGTCATGCCCAGCTGCTTCATGGCCTCGAGCTCGGCGGGCAGGCCGTGGGTGTCCCAGCCGAAGCGGCGCTCCACCCGCTTGCCGCGCTGGGTCTGGTAGCGGCCCACGATGTCCTTGACGTAACCGGTGAGCAGGTGGCCGTAGTGCGGCAGGCCGTTGGCGAAGGGCGGGCCGTCGTAGAAGACGAACTCGTTGGAGCCGTTTTCCCCAGGGTCGCGCTGATCAATCGAGGCCTGGAAGGTGCCATCCTCGTCCCAGTACTTCAGGACCCGTTCCTCGATCTCGGGGAACTTCGGGGAGCTCGGGGCGGCGGCCTCGCCGGCGGTGGTGGCCTTGGGATAGATCTGTGGCATGTGCGTCATCCTGGAAAGACAAACTGCTGGGCAAGTGTGGTTACTTCTGCGAGGACGCGCCTTACGCCTGACGGCCGAAGCCGTTGGCGGGACCCGCGGTACCACCTCACTTGCCGCCCGCCGCCCCGTTGCCGGGACCGCCAGGGACAGCCACTCATTCGCTGCTGTGACGGGCATACCCGTCCGGTTCTACTAAGCTTGCGCCGTTCTTCCGGAGGCTCGCCGGTGATGGCCGGGTCAAAGCCGATGGGTCCAGTTTAGGGCCAGACAGCTTCCGGTGTCGAAACCGCCCGGATCCGGCCCACCGGCTGCCTTCCCGTCCCGTCTGCGCCTGTGTGGCTGCTTGGACCCGACAGGGCCGTGTGCCGGCAGAGGTTTCGTCATCGTCGGCGCTTCGGGTCGACGTAAGCGGGCGGGATGAACCAGGGCATGCCGGCCTCGACCACGATTTCCCAGTCGCTTTCGTCAATCAAGTCGCGGTGGAAGATGCACAGCAGGCAGCCGTTGGAGGCCTTTGTCTTCCCGCCCCGCCACCACGGAACAATATGGCGGGCCTCGGTCCAGACCGCGGGCATGGCGCAGCCCGGGAAGGCGCATCCCCGGTCCCGGGCTATCAGGGCCCGGCGGAGGGCCGGCAGGAAGAACCGGCTTGCCCGGCCCACGTCAAGTACTTCACCGGACGAACCCAGCACGCCCGGGATGGTGTCCGCGTCGCAGGCCGGCCTGCGCACTGTCCCGGGGTTGAGCGGGGCGTCGAAGACCGGATATCCGGACCCGGCCACTTCCCCGGCCAGCTTCCGGTAGCCGATGGTGATCATCACCTGCGCCTTGTGCCCGCCGAAGGAACCGGCCGGATTGGCCCACGTGGCCTCCGCAGCCCCGCCCGCGCCGGCATGGGCTACGGAGTCCCCGAAGAAACCGCCGCATTCCCCCACCCGGGCGATGTCTGCCCGTTCCACGGCCCATGCCCCGGCGGCCTGAAAGAACTCCACCGCCCGGGACACCTCTTCGACGGCGGCGAGCAAGGACGCGGTTTGGCGGGGAGACAGATGCTCCAGTTCCGCCAGGAACGACCCCGACATCGTCGAGACCGCGGCTCAGACCCGCGTCAGGGAAGCGAGCAATTCCTCAGGTTCCCGGCGGATATCCATGCCCCGAGCCTGGTTAGAACATACTTTCGACCTAAGGGGAAAAGCCGGTTGCGGAGGACCGGTGGGGAAACGGCTGCGGAGGATCAGTGCAGGCGCATGGGGACGGCTATCGGCCCGCCGCGGGCCGGGTTCCGGTCCGGCCGCTACTTCCGGATCAGCTTGTGCGCGGCGGCCTGGGCCACCGGGCGCATGATGATCTGGTCCAGGTTCACGTGGTGCGGCAGGTTCAGCGAATACGCCACCACGTCCGCCACGTCCTCGGCCAGCAGCGGCTTCTCCACACCTTCGTAGACCTTGGCCGCGGCCGCCTGGTCCCCGCCCAGGCGGTTGAGCGAAAATTCCTCGGTCCGCACCAGCCCGGGGGCGATCTCTATCACCCGCACATTGTGCTCCGCCTCTTCCAGCCGCAGGGTATTGGCCATCGCATGTTCGGCGAACTTGGCGGCCGCATACCCGCCACCGCCCTCATAGGCCACCAGCCCCGCCGTCGAGGTCAGCAGCAGCACCGAACCCTCGCCGTTTTCGCGCAGCGCGGGCAGGAAGCCCTGGATCATGCGAAGGGTGCCGAGCACGTTGACCTTGTACATCTTCTCCCAGTCGGCCAGCTTGCCCGCCAGGATCGAATCCACCCCGAAGGCACCGCCGGCGATGTTCACCAGCGCGTCCACCCCGCCGCCGGCCAGCACCCCGTCCACCAGGCGGGCGACGTCGGCAGGCTCGGTGATATCGGCCGCGAAGGGCACCGCCCCGGTCTCCCGGGCCAGTTCCTGGAGCAGGTTTTCCCGGCGGGCGACGGCGGCGACTTCCCACCCGCTGCCGCGCAGCGCCCGCACGGTGGCGGCGCCGATGCCTGAACTTGCTCCGGTGACTACTGCACGCTTGGTCATGGCTCCCAAGCCTAGCCGCAGGGCGGCACGGACCTGAACCGGTCCGGAACGCTACCCGGAACCGGCGCCCAGCCTTTCGAGGATGACCTCGCGCAGCACCACGGCCTGGTTGTGCTCTTCATCCCTGGCACCGAAGAGCAGGCACAGCTTCGCTTCCCGGCGTGCCAGCCGCACCAGCTGCTCCACCGCCTCGGAGCCCTCGAGTTCACGCCGGTAGGCGGCGGCGAAGTCGTCGAACTTGTCCGGATCGTGCCCGAATTCCTTGCGCAACTCATCGGACGGCCCGGCTTCCTTGAGCCACTCGTCCAACCGGGCGTCTTCCTTCTTGATCCCGCGCGGCCAGAGCCGGTCCACCAGCACACGGTAGCCGTCGCCGTCGCCGGCCGGATCATAGATGCGCTTGATCAACACGGTACCCATGCCGCCAGCATACGGGAGGGATGCTCCCTGACGCGTCGACTTCGTCGCCGCGCCGGGCCCCTCGCATCCTTCCCTTGCCGCGGGCCCCGGCCCGGGCGCAGCGAGGGACGGGAGGCAGGTAAGCGCTATGCGCGCGGGCGGTTTAAGACCAGTGCCGGGCCGGTGCCGGTGTGAACCCGGCCGGCGCCGCATGAAAGAATGGCACCTATGGCAGAACACGAGCTGGGCACAGACACGCCCGTTACCGTAAACGTCCCCGACAAGCCCGCACTGGAGGGCCTCGAGGACATCCACTCCAAGCGCTGGCGCGAGCAGGGCACCTATGCCTTTAACCCGGACACGGACCGGGAGCAGGTCTACTCGATCGACACTCCCCCGCCCACCGCCTCCGGTTCCCTGCACGTGGGCCACATGTTCTCCTACACCCAGACCGACGTGCTGGCCCGCTACCAGCGCATGCGGGGCAAGAACGTCTTCTACCCGATGGGCTGGGACGACAACGGCCTGCCCACCGAACGCCGCGTGCAGAACTACTACGGCGTGCGCTGCGACCCGACCGTGCCCTACGACGCCGACTACCGTCCGCCGGCCAAGCCGGCGAAGAACCAGCGCGATTTCGACGTCGTCTCGCGCCGGAACTTCATCGAGCTGTGCGAGGAGCTCGCCTCCGAGGACGAGAAGGTCTTCGAGGACCTCTTCACCACCCTGGGCCTGTCCGTGGACTGGAACCTGACCTACCGGACCATCGACGACAACTCCCGCGCCGTGTCCCAGCGCGCCTTCCTGGCCAACCTTGCCGCCGGCGACGCCTATCTGGCCGAGGCCCCGACCCTGTGGGATGTCACCTTCCGCACCGCCGTCGCCCAGGCCGAGTTGGAAGACCGCGAGATGCCGGGCGCCTACTACCGCTACGGCTTCAACACCGCCGCCGGCGAAAAGGTCTACATCGAGACCACCCGGCCCGAGCTGCTGCCCGCCTGTGTCGCGCTGGTGGCCCATCCCGACGACGAGCGGTACCAGCCGCTGTTCGGCACCAAGGTCACCTCCCCGCTGTTCGGTGTCGAGGTAGAGGTCAAGGCGCATCCGCTGGCGAAGCCGGACAAGGGTGCCGGCATCGCCATGGTCTGCACCTTCGGCGACCTCACCGACGTGACCTGGTGGCGCGAGCTGCGGCTGCCCACCCGCGCCATCGTGGGCCGCGACGGCCGGATCATCGCCGAGACCCCGGAGTGGATCACCAGCGACGAGGGCAAGGCCAACTATGCCCAGCTGGCCGGCAAGACGGCCTTCTCCGCGAAGGAGAAGATTGTCGAGCTGCTCGGTGCCGCGGGCGAGCTCGACGGCGAGCCGAAGACCATGATGCACCCGGTGAACTTCTACGAAAAGGGCGACAAGCCGCTGGAGGTCGTCACCTCCCGCCAGTGGTACATCCGCAACGGCGGCCGCGACGAGGAACGCCGCGCCCGGCTGATTGACCGCGGGCGGGAGATCGACTTCCACCCGGCCTTCATGCGCTCGCGCTACGAGAATTGGATCGAGGGCCTGAACGGCGACTGGCTCATTTCCCGCCAGCGCTTCTTCGGCGTGCCGATCCCGGTCTGGTACCCGCTGGACGCCGCCGGCGAGCCGGACTACGAGCACCCGATCCTGCCCAGCGACGAGATGCTGCCGGTGGACCCGGCGGCGGAACCGGCCCCGGGCTACGACGAAGCCCGGCGCGGCATGCCCGGCGGGTTCATCGGCGACGCCGACGTGCTCGACACCTGGGCCACCTCCTCGCTGACCCCGCAGATCGTGGGGCGCTGGAGCCGCGACGAGGAGTTCTTCGGCAAGGTCTTCCCCTTCGACCTGCGTCCGCAGGGACACGACATCATCAGGACCTGGCTGTTCTCCTCGGTGGTCCGCGCCGACGCGCTGCAGGACTGCGCGCCGTGGAAGCATGCGGCCATCTCCGGCTGGATCCTGGACCCGGACCGCAAGAAGATGTCCAAGTCCAAGGGCAACGTGGTGGTACCCACCGACGTGCTCGAGCAGTTCGGTTCGGACGCGGTGCGCTACTGGGCCGCCTCGGCCAAGCTCGGTGCGGACACCGCCTACGAGGTGGCGCAGATGAAGATCGGCCGCCGCCTGGCCATCAAGCTGCTGAACGCCTCCAAGTTCGTGCTCAACCTCGGCGCCACCGAGGCTTCGGTGATCACCGGTGACGCGTCCGCCGTCACCAATGCCCTGGACCTGTCCCTGCTGGGGCAGTTGGCGGACGTGATCGAGCAGTCCACCCTGGCATTCGAGAACTACGACTATGCCCGCGCCCTGCAGATCAGCGAGTCCTTCTTCTGGTCCTTCACGGACGACTACGTGGAACTGGTCAAGGACCGCGCCTACGGCGCTGCCGGCGAGGCCGGGCAGGCGTCCGTGCTGGCCACCCTGGCCACCACCCTGGACGCGCTGCTGCGGCTGTTTGCCCCGTTCCTGCCCTTCGCCACCGAAGAGGTCTGGGGCTGGTGGCGGGCCGGATCCGTGCACCGTGCGCAGTGGCCGGCCGCCGGGGCGCTGTCCGGCATCGCCGCCGACAAGGACCTGCTGGGCACCGTGGGCCTGGCGCTGGGCGGCATCCGCAAGGCCAAGTCCGAGGCGAAAGTCAAGCAGCGCACCGAAGTGCTCTCGGCCGTCGTTACCGCGCCGGCGGCGCAGATCGCGCAGCTGCGCGCCGGCGAGGGTGACCTGAAGGCTGCCGGCAACGCCCGGACGCTGGCCTTCGAGGAGTCCGACGGCGAGCTGACGGTCAAGAGCGTGGAACTCGCCCCGGCCGAGGCGTAACAGCCGGGGATCGGCCAAGGCCCGCCTTGGCCGATCCCCGCATCGGTTAAAGATCGCCGCATCGATTAAATAGGGGAAGCCCCATCAGCGTTTAGCCGTTGGTGGGGCTTCGACTCTATGATCCAAATGTGACGCTTTGGCTCTCGCGAACTCCTTAGATTTTCAGGTCTTCCTAGTCTCGTCACTGACCGGCAGTTAGTCGAACTTTGTCCGCTACTTGTCTCTGAATCTTTGGTGTCCGGTCCCGCATCTTTTGGGGGATGCGTAACTTCATTTATACGCCGGTTCAGGCCGACACGCCAGAAGCCGGGACGGAATTTTTCGAGGAAATTCCGTCCCGCGGTGCAGGGTCCGGTTTGCCCGGCCTGCCAGGAAGAAGCGCCGCGGTCAGTCGAATTCGGGGGCGGTGGTCCGGGAGCGCTTGATCTCGTAGAAGTACGGGTACTCGGCCAGGGCCACGGCGCCGTCGAAAATCCGGCCGGCCTGCTCGCCGCGCGGGATGCGGGTCAGCACCGGACCGAAGAAGGCGGTCCCGTTCAGGGCCACCACCGGGGTGCCGACCTCGTGTCCGACCTTGGAAATGCCCTCTTCGTGGCTGGCCCGCAGCTGCGCATCGTATTCGGTCGAGGTGGCGCAGTCCGCCAGTTCCGCCGGCAGGCCGGCCTCCTCCAGCGCTGCGGCGATGACCGCGGCGAAGTCCTGGTTGCCCTCGTTGTGGATGCGGGTGCCCATCGCATCGTAGAGCGGCTTGACGACGGCGTCGCCGTGCAGTTCCCGCGCGGCATTGATCACGCGGACCGGCCCCCAGGCCTGCTTCATCCGTTCCTTGTAGGCCTCGGGCAATTCCTCGCGCCCCTCATTGAGCACGGCCAAACTCATCACGTGCCAGTCCACCTTGATGTCCCGGACCTTCTCGACCTCCTGGATCCAGCGCGCGGTGATCCACGCAAACGGGCACATCGGGTCGAACCAGAAGTCGACAGTGGAAGGGGCGGTGGATTCGGACATGTGTCAGCTCCTGTGCGGTAGGCAGTGATTGGGCAGGGCGCGGCGCCCTCTTGGGTAACCGGGAACTAGGCTGATTTGTTCCGGCGCTTGGCCACCACGTCGTGGGAGATCAGCGTGGGCTCGATCTTGTTTAGCACCACATCCGCGGTAATCACCACCGAGGCAACATCCTCCCGGCTGGGCAGCTCGAACTGGATCGGCAGCAGGGCTTCCTCCATGATCGCCCGCAGCCCGCGGGCGCCGGTTCCCCGTTCCAAGGCCAGGTCCGCCACCGCTTCGAGCGCCTCCGGCTCGAAGTTCAGCTCCACGCCGTCCAGCTGGAACATCTTCTGGTACTGCTTAATCAACGCGTTCCTGGGCTCGGTGAGGATCTTGATCAAAGCCGGGCGGTCCAGGTTGGCCACCGTGGTGATGACCGGGAGACGGCCGATGAATTCGGGAATGAGCCCGAACTTGAGCAGGTCCTCGGGCATGACCTCCCCATAGGAATCCGCGACCTTGCGCGCCTCGTTCAGCGGGGCGCCAAACCCGATGCCCTTGCGGCCCGCCCGCGAACCGATGATCTCCTCCAGCCCGGCAAAGGCGCCGGCCACAATGAAGAGCACATTGGTCGTGTCGATCTGGATGAATTCCTGATGCGGGTGCTTGCGGCCGCCCTGCGGTGGAACGGAGGCCACCGTGCCTTCGAGGATCTTCAACAGCGCCTGCTGCACGCCCTCGCCGGAGACGTCGCGGGTGATGGACGGGTTCTCGCTCTTGCGCGAGATCTTGTCGATCTCGTCAATGTAGATAATGCCCTGCTCGGCCTTCTTGACGTCGTAGTCCGCGGCCTGGATCAACTTGAGCAGGATGTTTTCCACATCCTCGCCCACGTAGCCTGCTTCGGTGAGTGCGGTGGCGTCCGCGACGGCGAAAGGAACATTCAGCCTGCGGGCCAGGGTCTGGGCCAGGTAGGTCTTGCCGCACCCGGTGGGTCCGATCAGCAGGATGTTGGACTTGCCGACCTCAACATCTTCCAGCGGACTTGCGTCCGAGAGGTTGGCTGCCGCCTTGGGCGCGTGGCCGGACTGGATGCGCTTGTAGTGGTTGTAGACGGCGACGGCAAGGGCGCGCTTGGCGGGCTCCTGCCCGATCACGTATTCCTGCAGGAAGTCGAATATTTCCCGCGGCTTGGGCAGTTCGAAGCTCCCCAGATCCGAGACCTCGGAGAGCTCCTCCTCGATGATCTCGTTGCACAGATCAATGCACTCGTCGCAGATGTAGACCCCGGGGCCGGCGATCAGTTTGCGCACCTGCTTCTGGCTTTTGCCGCAAAAGGAGCATTTGAGCAGGTCGGCGCTTTCACCAATGCGAGCCATGTTCTGTCCCCTTACCTGATCCTGCTGAAGATAACATCAATGCCGCCGACAAAACTGTGGCATCCGCTTCCGACACTTAGTCCACTGTAGTTCACTTGCCGGGCAGATTCAGTAACAGGCCGGCCCGCAGCGCTCGTCGGGGACAAATAAAGCCATATTCGGCTTCTGTCACCACCGGGTTGCGCTGCGGGCCGCACCTGCGGAAACCGCAGCGCGAGCGTCAGCTCTTGTTGATGGCCGGCTTGCGGATCTTGCGCGAATCCAGCACCTGGTCGATCAGGCCGTAGGCCTGCGCGTCCTCGGCCGTGAGGATCTTGTCACGCTCGATGTCCCTGTTCACCTCGGCGCTGCTCTTGCCCGAATGCAGGGCGATCGTGTCCTCGAGCCAGCTGCGCATGCGCATGACCTCGTCGGCCTGGATCTGCAGGTCGGTGGCCTGGCCGCGTTCGCCGCCGCCCAGGGCCGGCTGGTGGATCAGCACCCGTGCGTTCGGCAGGGCCAGGCGCTTGCCCGGCGTGCCCGCGGCCAGCAGCACGGCGGCGGCGCTGGCCGCCTGGCCCAGGCAGACGGTCTGGATCTCCGGACGGATGTACTGCATCGTGTCGTAGATGGCCGTCATCGCCGTGAAGGACCCGCCCGGGGAGTTGATGTAGAGCGTGATGTCGCGGTCCGGGTCGGTGGATTCGAGCACCAGCAGCTGGGCCATGATGTCGTCGGCCGAGGCATCATCCACCTGCACGCCGAGGAAGATGATCCGGTCCTCGAAGAGCTTGGTGTAGGGATCCTGGCGCTTGAAGCCGTACGGGGTGCGCTCCTCGAACTGCGGCAGGACGTACCGGCTCTGCGGCAGGTTCGCGGCATAGCCGCCCGCTGCGGCACCGAAGGTGTGGTTCATTGTCTTTCTCCTGCTTTCGACGATCGTAGGGACTGGGTCGCAGAACCTGCGATCAGGATTCCTTCGTGTGGTTGCTGTTGGTGCCGCCGCCGCCGGAAACGGAACCGGCGTGCGCCGAGATGTGGTCGAAGAAGCCGTAGGCGAGACCCTCCTCGGCCGTGAACCACTTGTCCCGGTCATTGTCGATCAGGATCTGCTCCACGGTCTGGCCGGTCTGCTGCGCCGTCAGCTCCGCCATCACCTGCTTCATGTGCAGGATCAGTTCGGCCTGGATCTTGATGTCCGAGGCTGTGCCGCCGATGCCGCCGGAGGGCTGGTGCATCAGGATGCGGGCGTGCGGGGTGGCATAGCGCTTGCCCTTGGTCCCGGAGGAAAGCAGGAACTGGCCCATGGAGGCCGCCAGGCCGGTGGCCACCGTGACCACGTCGTTGGGAATGAACTGCATCGTGTCGTAGATGGCCATCCCCGCGGTGACGGAACCGCCGGGTGAATTGATGTAAAGGTAGATGTCCTTGTCCGGGTCCTCCGCCGAGAGCAGCAGCAGCTGCGAACAGATGGCGTTGGCGTTCTCGTCCCGCACCTCCGAGCCCAGCCAGATGATGCGTTCCTTTAGGAGACGGTTGTAGATGTAATTTTCCTGGGTCGCCGGATCGACGGTGGCCATCCTCGGGGTGGCGGCTTCACGGGACATTCTCAATTACCTCTCGCTTCTGCCCGAGGCCTGCCGGTGAGGCCGGTCCTCGGGACCTGTTTCCTTCTTGGACAGTAACGCGAATCCGGGGCCGATTCCTTGTATTTCGCGCACTGTTCGCTGACGGCGCACCAGCCGGGCGGACCGGTTAAAGCCGAACAGGCCGCCGGCCCCGGAAGGGGGCGGCGGCCTGTTCAGGTGAATCCTGCCTGCTATCTATTTTTCAGCGTCGACGGTCTCGGCGGCCTCGCCGGATTCGGTCTCGGCCTTGGCAGCCTCGGTTTCGGTGGCCTCGATCATCTCTTCGACGTTCGCCTCTTCGGCCTCTTCGCCGGTCGGGCGGACGAAGTCGCTCAGGTCCACCTCGGCACCGGTGGTGTCGGTGACCTTGGCCTGCTCCAGCACCTTGGCCAGCGCCTTGCGGCGGCGAACCTCGCCGACCATCATGCCGACCTGGCCGCTCTGGTCCAGCAGCTGGGCGAACTGGTTCGGGTCCATGCCGTACTGGCTGGAAGCGGAAACGATGTAGTCGATCAGCTCGGCCTGGTTGACGCCGATCTCTTCCTTGTCCGCCACGGCGTCCAGGATGAGCTCGTTCCTGAAGGCGCGCTCGGTGTTCTCGCGGACCTCGGTGCGGTGCTCCTCGGTGTCGTGCTCCTCGCCGCCGTGGGCGTTCTCCGGGCGGAAGTGCTGCTCGAGCTGCTCTTCGACGACGGATTCCGGCACCGGAACCTCGATCATCTCCACCAGCTTGTCCAGGACCTTGTCGCGGGCCTCGATGCCCTGCTCGACGACCTTGGACTCGGCGGCCTGCTTGGCCAGGTCCTCGCGCAGCTCGGCGATCGTGTCGAACTCGCTGGCCAGCTGGGCGAAGTCGTCGTTCGCCTCGGGCAGCTCGCGCTCCTTGACGGCCTTGAGCACAACCTTGACGGTGGCATTCTCGCCGGCGCGCTCGCCGCCGGCCAGCTTGGTTTCGAAGGTGGCGTCCTCGTCGGCGCTCAGGCCGGTGACGGCCTCGTCCAGGCCCTCGAGCATGGTGCCGGCGCCTACCTGGTAGGACAGGCCGGTGGCGGAGTCCACCTCTTCGCCGTCGATCGTGGCGGTCAGGTCGATGGTGATGAAGTCACCCTCGGCAGCCGGACGGTCCACGGTCTTCAGGGTGCCGAAGCGGCCGCGCAGGTCGTCCAGGGCCTTGTCGACGTCGGCGTCGGTGGCCTCGGCGGCCTCGACGGTGACCTCGAGGCCTGCGTAATCGGGCAGTTCGATCTCCGGGCGGACGTCCACCTCAACGTGGAAGGCCAGCTGACCCTCGGTCGCGGACGGGTCCGGAACCTCGGTGATCTCGACCTCGGGGCGGCTCAGCGGGCGGATTCCGGTTTCCTGCACGGCCTTCTGGTAGAAATCGTTCAGGCCCTCGTTGATGGCGGTTTCGATCACATAGCCGCGGCCAACGCGCTGGTCGATGAGCTTGTTGGGCACCTTGCCCTTGCGGAAACCCGGCACCTGGACCTGGGTGGCAATCGTCTTATAGGCCGCATCAATGCTGGGCTTGAGTTCCTCGAAGGGGACCTCAACGTTGAGCTTGACCCGCGTCGGGGAGAGGTTTTCGACAGCGCTCTTCACAGCGTTTGAACTCCTGATAGCTATTGGATGGAATCTGCACCAACAAATACAGAGTCGGGGCGACAGGACTCGAACCTGCGATCTCCTGCTCCCAAAGCAGGCGCGCTAGCCACTACGCTACGCCCCGTAGTGCACACGCAAGTCTACGGCCTAACCGGACCACGTGCACAATTGAGCCATTCTAATTGATGCGGCAGTTCCGCGACACCGCCGCGGAAATTTGCGATCCGTCCACCCACCCGTGCTAAAGTTTCATCGTCCTCGGGGATGTAGCTCAATGGTAGAGCCTCAGTCTTCCAAACTGATTACGCGGGTTCGATTCCCGTCATCCCCTCTTGAATAAGGCGTGAAGGCGGATCCGCGAGGGTCCGCCTTCACGCATTTGGGCCCATCCCGGCCGGCCCGCTACCGGGCCGGGGCCTGGCAGCGCGGGCACCAGTAGAGCTTGCGGTTGCCCATCTCCCCCAGCGCCACCGGCCCGGCGCACACCCGGCACGGCAGCCCCTGCCGCTGGTAGACATAGTGCGCGTCGTCCGGCCAGGCCGGCAGCCCGGGACCGGCCCGGTGTTCCGGACGGGTCGTGATGATCCTGCCGTCGCGGACGCCGTCGACCATGACCGACACGATGTCCGCCCACAGCGCCGCGGCCTCGGGGGCAGCCACATCCCTGCCGCGCCGCCAGGGATCCAGCCCGCGGCGGAAGAGCGTCTCGGCACGGTAGATGTTGCCCACCCCGGCCACCACGTCCTGATTCATCAGCAGCGTGCCCACCGCGGTGCCCTTGGCGGTGAGCCGGCGGACAAACTCGCCGGCCGCCACGCCGGCCGGGTCGGGCTGCAGCGGATCCGGCCCCAGGCGGCCGACGACGGCGG
>NZ_JBHTML010000070.1:0-18890 GCF_042679445.1 Arthrobacter sp. GCM10027362 | reverse complement strand
CCCGCGCCCTCCGGCACTGCCTCGGCGACCTGTTGCGCGCCGCTGCGCGCGGCTTGCTCAAGCAGTACCGAGGGTAGCTGCCCGGTCCGGGTCCAGCCGCCGCGCGGCGGCAGCACGCCGGTCCAGGATTCGGTGACGCGGGTGGGCGGCAGCGACAGCACGACGGCATGGCCGGCCATCCGTGCCAGCCGGTCCGCAACGGAGGCGAGCGAGACGGTCAGCTCAGCCTCGGCCGGCTTGGCCAGCCGCATGATGCGCAGGCCCAGGATGGTCGGCACGGCCTCGCCGAGGGACCGCGGCCGCATCAGACAGACGTAGGCTGCCAGAACGGTGCCGGACGCACTCAGATGCACCGCGCCGTCGTCTATTGCCCTGGCGCGGCCGACAAAGGTTCGCAGGTCCGCCACCACTTGGGGATCGGCCAGTTCGAAAGAATCCGGTGCCAGCATCCGCTCAGGCTCCCTGCTGCCGGCCATCGGCGGCCGGCGCCAGGCGGCGGAACGCGACCTCCGGACCGGCGAAGCGCTGCAGCGCGGCCCGGTAATCCTCCGGCAGCTGCACCGGGTGGCCGCTGGCGCGGTCCGCCAGGACCATGGTGCTGGCCCCGACCGCGTAGGTGGCGGATTCGTCCGGCTCGGCAACGGTGTAGCCAAGCCGGAAACTGGACCCCCCCAGATGCGCCACCCAGACGTTTACGCACACCGGCTCCCGGCGCAGCACCAGCGGGGCCCGGTATTCGATTTCCTGGCCGGCGACCAGCATGAAGTTCCCGCAGCCGAAGAGGTCCCGGAGGGTCGGGCCGGACGGATCCGCCGGGTCCGCCGGCAGCTGGTGGAGCTGGACGCGGGCGTCCTCGAAGTAGCTGAAGTAGGTTACGTTGTTCACGTGCCCGTAGGCGTCGATGTCGCCGAAGCGGACCTGCAGCGGGAAGCGCGCGGCAGAGGTGGGAACTGGCATGCGGCCATCTTCTCAGACCACGGCCAGCCCGGGCGACGTCGGCGAGGAGAGCCGGAACGATGGCGGGCGTGCGGGGCGCGGCAAATTTGAGCGCGACCGGGGCGGGAACTAGTCTGCAGATAGCGTTTACCAGCAGGTAGCTTGATCAAGGAGACATCATGACAGTCCCGCACACCCAGGCGGACCCCGTGGAACAGATGCTCGCCTTGCTGGACCTCTCGGACGCCGACGGCGCGCAGACCGCCGAGGAGATCTTCGTCGGCCAGTCCCAGCGGCAGCCCCACGGGCGGGTCTTCGGCGGGCAGGTACTTGCCCAGTCCGTGATGGCGGCGATCCGCACCGTGGACCCGGCGCGGCCGATCCACTCCATGCACGGCTACTTCCTCCGCCCGGGCAACGCCGACCAGCCGATCACCTTCGGCGTCGAGCGGCTGCGCGACGGGCGCTCCTTCTCGGCACGGCGCACCCACGCCTACCAGGACGGCGTACCGATCCTGTCCATGATCGCCTCCTTCCAGGTGCCGGCCCCGGGTCTGGACCACCAGGAGGAGTTCCCCGACGATATTCCGGACCCTGAAACGCTCCCCAGCACCGACGAACTGCTGGCCAAGGTGGATCATCCTGCCCGGTCCACGGTGCTGGACCGGCCCTATGACATCCGCCATGTCCAGCCCCCGCTCTACGTCGCGGCCAAGGGCGAGCGCGTGGCGGTCAATGCAGTCTGGATGAAGACGAAGGGACCCCTGCCCGACGACGAGAACCTGCACCGGGGGGCACTGGCCTTTGGCAGCGACTACACCCTGCTCGAGTCCGTCCTGCGCCAGCACGGCGTCAGCTGGGTGACGCCCGGCATGAACGTGGCCAGCCTGGACCACGCCATGTGGTGGCACCGCCCGGTCCGGGTCGACGACTGGCTGCTGTATGTGCAGCAGTCCCCCAGTGCCTCCGGCGCCCGCGGCCTGAGCACGGGCAAGATCTTCAACCGCCGCCGCGAACTGGTCGCCACGGTGGCCCAGGAAGGCATGATCCGGCTCCCCGGGGACGCCCTGGCCGAACAGTAGTAGCCAGGTCCGCGGCGCCGGGCTGGCCGGAACCGGCCCGGCCGGAAAGCCTGAAGGCCGGATCCCCCGTGCGGGGATCCGGCCTTCAGGCTTTGTCCGTACCCGGCTTTTTGCGGCCGGACGCCGGTTAGTCGCGCGTCAGGCGGCGGTGGGTGACGCGATGCGGCTTGGCCGCCTCCGGGCCCAGCCGCTCGACCTTGTTCTGCTCGTAGGACTCGAAGTTACCCTCGAACCAGTACCATTTCGCGTCGTCCTCCTCGGTGCCCTCGTAAGCGAGGATGTGGGTGGCGACGCGGTCCAGGAACCAGCGGTCGTGCGAAACCACGACGGCGCAGCCCGGAAATTCCAGCAGGGCATTCTCCAGGCTCGAGAGCGTCTCGACGTCGAGGTCGTTAGTGGGCTCGTCGAGCAGCAGCAGGTTGCCGCCCTGCTTCAGCGTCAGCGCCAGGTTGAGCCGGTTGCGCTCACCGCCGGAGAGCACGCCGGCCTTCTTCTGCTGGTCCGGGCCCTTGAACCCGAAGGCGGAGACGTAGGCGCGGGAGGGCATTTCCACCTGGCCGACCTGGATGTGGTCCAGCCCGTCGGAGACCACCTCCCAGAGGGTCTTGTTCGGGTCGATGCCGCCGCGGCTCTGGTCCACGTAGGAGATCTTGACCGAGTCGCCGATCTTGAGTTCGCCGCCGTCCAGCGGTTCCAGGCCCACGATGGTCTTGAACAGCGTGGTCTTGCCGACGCCGTTCGGACCGATCACGCCGACGATGCCGTTGCGCGGCAGCGAGAACGAGAGCCCGTCGATGAGCACGCGGTCCCCGAAGCCCTTGCGCAGGTCCGTGGCCTCGATGACCATCTGGCCCAGCCGCGGTCCCGGCGGGATCTGGATCTCCTCGAAGTCCAGCTTCCGGGTGCGCTCGGCCTCGGCCGCCATCTCCTCGTAGCGGGCCAGGCGGGCCTTGGACTTGGTCTGCCGGCCCTTGGCGTTGGAGCGGACCCACTCAAGTTCCTCGGACAGGCGCTTGGCCAGCTTGGCGTCCTTCTTGCCCTGGACCTCGAGGCGGGAGCGCTTCTTCTCCAGGTAGGTGGAGTAGTTGCCCTCGTACGGGTACAGGTGCCCGCGGTCCACTTCGGCGATCCACTCGGCGACGTGGTCCAGGAAGTAACGGTCGTGGGTCACGGCCAGGACCGCGCCCGGGTAGTTCTTCAGGTGCTGCTCGAGCCACAGCACGCTCTCGGCATCCAGGTGGTTGGTCGGCTCATCGAGCAGGAGCAGGTCAGGCTTCTGCAGCAGAAGCTTGCACAGCGCCACCCGGCGCCGCTCGCCGCCGGAGAGGACCGTGACGTCCGCATCGCCCGGCGGGCAGCGCAGCGCGTCCATTGCCTGTTCCAGCTGCGAATCGATGTCCCAGGCATCCGCGGCGTCGATGGCTTCCTGCAGGTGGCCCATTTCCTCCAGCAGTGCGTCGTAGTCGGCGTCCGGGCTGGCCATCTCTTCGGAGATCTCGTTGAAGCGCTGGATCTTGGCGTAGATTTCGCCAACGCCCTCCTGAACGTTGCCCAGGACCGTCTTTTCCTCGTTCAGCGGCGGCTCCTGCAGCAGGATTCCCACCGTGTAGCCGGGGCTGAGCCGGGCCTCGCCGTTGGACGGGGTGTCCAGGCCTGCCATGATCTTGAGAATGGTGGACTTTCCCGCACCGTTGGGGCCCACCACGCCGATCTTGGCGCCGGGGAAGAAGGACATGCTCACATCGTCGAGAATGAGCTTGTCACCGACGGCCTTGCGGGCCTTGCTCATTGTGTAAATAAATTCCGCCATGCCTTCAAGGCTAGTGGTTGCGGGCCCGGAACTCATATTTCGGACGCCGCCACTTCCGCCGGCGGCGTCCACCCGTCACTCCCGGCCGTTCGGCCCCGGCCGGATGCGAATCAACCGGCCATTCTGAAACCGTCCGGCAGGTCGCCGGCATCGAGCCCGTCCTCAGCCGAATCCACGTCGACAAACACTTCGCCGGTGGCCAGGTCGATGTTGTCCGGATCGAGGTTCCCCGCCTCCACTGCGTCTTCCCCTGGCCCTGCGGACTCCACGGCCGGGCGGGACTCCATGCTCCGCGCGAACTTGGCCGTGCCCCACTTCAGGTCATGCCCCACCGAGTCCGCAATGATTTCGGGCGTTGTCCGACTCCCGCCATCTTCGCCGGTCCACTGGCGCAACTGCAGCTTTCCGGTCACCACCACACGATCTCCCTTGCGCAGGCTGGAACCAATGTTCTGGGCCAGATGCCGGTAGGTTTTGACCGTGTACCATGTGCCTGAGAAGACCTAATGTCCCATCTGGAGTTCTAGGTCCCATGCCCCGATCCGCTCACTCGGCTTCGGGGTTAATTCAGGCGCTTTCTGCTCTCGTTTACGATCCGCGGGTCTCGCGTTTCGCGTGGCGGCCAGCTTGGACCTGCAACATGCTGCCATGAGGAGAACTTGTCCGGCTTAGCACAATAGCGATTACCAGAGTAACTGTGACTAAAATACTCACGACGATTATGGCGATGTTTAGGACAAACGCAATATTCAGCACACTAATTACCAGCTTTCATTAACGGGGCGTGAGAACACCACGAAAAATGATCCAATCAAGGCAGGCAGCGCTGCACAGACTCCTACGGTGCGAAGGGCGAGATCAAACTTTTCGGGGTCTACAAAATCATTTTTTAACGCCCCGAGCTCGTACGTATAAAGCACCGCCAAGCCGCAAAGAGAAATAATAATAACTATTAGCTTCAGGTGGGAAATTACCGAGCCAATGACCGGATGCTTACCTCCCGGCCGTATCCATGCGTCTACTTTGGGGTTTTGTAGAAACGCGAATGCTAGGGCGAGCGCGTAGCACATGAGCGCTTCATTGGATGGATAAGGGAACTTTAGCTCACCTTCGACGAAGATCCCAAAAAAAAGGTAAAAAAGCCACGGTAAATAAAACGGAACAGTGGCTATGGCTACCCAGTCCCTAAGAAAGGTTGAACGTCCATTTTCATCTACTGATGGAAGCGTCATGGCTCTCCAGCCCTACCTCATGTGACTCACCTTAAAAGTCCACCTGAACCTCCCATATGTCAACCTTCGTAAGGTCCTACCGACACAGGATGTTGCTCCCGCCGGCTGACCCGTACCCAGCCCTCTTCGAGATACAGCACCCCCGAAGCTCGTACCCGAGTCACGAGTCCTGTGGACGCGTCGCGTACGAAAGCGTAAAATCTGCCCCATTCCGCCTCTCGTCCGACTCTCGAATGCGGGGAGTAGGTATGTTGACAAGTGAGTATTGCCGCCGTGACAACAGATATCTTCTAGATTCAGAGATCTGTAAGTTCCAGGGAGTGGTCTATCACATCGAACCGAGCCGGAGCGATCCGAACGTTGCTCAGTCCGGGCACTTACTGAGGGGATTCAACGCCGTTCTCCGAGCTCGTCGAGTCCGTGGCTTCTGGCAGATCGAGCATGTGGGGCCGGATGGAACTAACACGGCAATCCCGAATATTCGTGCCGTTCAGTTGGTTACTGCCCGACCTGGTGGACTTGCTAGCCCCGGGGCGGCTTTCCAGGGTCCGGTCATTACGATTCCCTTGACCGTTGCCGAAGAAAAGTATGAAGACGAAGAGCCCGGAGACGATGGGCTCCTGGCACACGAACCCGAAGAAAGGGGCTATGGACAGCTGTTCCGCTCCTTGATCGGTAATGACGCGACGTGGCTCCGATCAAGGCTGTCGAAAGATGAAAGCGAAAGAGATGAGGATGTAGAACTCATCGCCAAGTTGATGAACGGCAGCGATTACGCAGTTGAGAGAATCGTGTCGCAGCGTCTCCTACAGGATCCGGACGAGTTGAGCGGTTTCATCGTAGGAGAGACGGCAGTGCTCTTTACGGCAGCTGAAGATGCCAGTGGAGCACTTCCAGGCCATGGGGCGCTCTCAGTTGCCAGCCCTACGGGGGCGAACATGTCGATCACCTCGTTGAAGACGATCAGCTAAATCAGGCAGATCACCATGTTCAGATTCGGCTCCAAAGAGGCTCCGCCGGAGGATCCGGCGCTTATATTGGAAAAGTGGCGAGAGCAGAAAGACAGAGGTCTTAAGGACTTCGACGCCGACATAGCTAACCTCCAATCGATGCACGAACACCTCTACGAGCTTGCCGCCGGCTCACCTGACCGCGCAAAGTCAGCGGCAGAGACAGTGCAGAAAGCCTCCGCGGCAATAGTCACGCTATACACCGGCGTACTAGCACTGGTTTTCTCCGTATCAGGTACGCAGCTTCCTCTACGTGGTGTGCTGGCACCTATTTTTTTAGGCCTAGCAGTCGTTCTCTCAACGGGATACCTGGCATACATCGTTCGTGAAACCGACAAGACGATACTGACGAACGCCGAAGTTCAAGCCTTAGCAGCAACTGAAGGCTTAGAACCCGTTGCATACGCCCGACTGAACGCATTCATAAAAATTTCGCAGAGGCTGGTTGAGAGGCGACTGTGGATGCTACGCGCTAGTGTAGTTTCACTTGGCGTCGGACTCGTAGGCATAACGCTTCCGTTCTTATCCAGCTCAGCGCCAGTACCTAGTGGCCAGCTACAGGCAGCAATTGAATCGTCGATGCCTTGGCCAACTCCTACTCCTGGCGCCACTGGCCCCAATGAACAGGTGTTGTTCAAGGCGCAGGTAGACGAGGTAGCTTCAAGCCGGCTGAAAGCCAGGACCATGCCTCCCCCATCAGCAAACGTCCTAAACTCAGATGAGTTCTTCTACTGGTCACTCGGCGTCGGGGTTGTCATTGTTGTCGTCGGCGCAGTTGGCCCTGCTTTGAAACGTCGAGACACCTCCGCCTCGTGACAGCAGACAAGACGGCTGGGCTCTGACCGACAGGCACAGCGGGATCCGGTCCGGCTACTCACGGAGATCACAAGAAACAATTCTCGTCTGTCCCCGTTTCTGGCCGCACGACAACATGTTCCCCGCTGATATCGGGGGCTTCCCAGCTTGCCGACGTCCCCAATACGCCCCTGGTACGGTCCGGATCAGGATCCCATATCGGCCGTAATACCCAGCCTTCGGCGGAGCCCGGTTCATAGGACAAGTCCTAGTCTGCATATCCGGTTGGCATGCTGTTAGCTTACCGTCTATCAGTTCGTCGAGCGGTCCACCCACTGCTGGGTTTCCTCATCGCGACGCCTTTCCGTGGACGCCAGGCGGAAATTGGCCGCCGGATGGCCTGCGTTCGTCAGTCCCCCGTCGACGTCGGTCGCCACCACGCCGCGGACCGTAATAATGTCAGTCATGCCGCACCTTCTGTCACCGTCGGAATCCCGGGCCTGCGCCGGGCTGCCGGGCGATTGCCGGCTCCTTCAGTCTGCTCGCGTCCCCGAGGGGCACGTAAGCGCGCAGCGGCCGGATGTGGAAGGCTTCCCGGCCCGCAGCTCTGTGTAGGCAATGTCCTGCCGGAAAGCTCCTGGGTTGCCCAAAACGAGCGGATCGCTTTGGACGCCGACGGCCGGGCAAGAGAAGTGGAAAGGCCCCGGCTCGAGAACCGGGGCCATGGGCGATGCGAGCCAGACTAATTGTTCCTACGCGGTCCGCATGAAGCCGCACCCAACATGCCATCACATTCCCACTCCGGCTGCGCTGGCCCCGCATGGCATCTGCTTCGCTGTAGGACCTGTCGCCTGTTGTTAGCGGGGCGGCCTTCCGTGACCGCAGACCCGGGTGCAGCATGGTTAAGCTATGCTTTTGTGCGCCAGCCTCGGTAGCTCAGCGGATAGAGCAGGAGCCTTCTAATCTCTTGGTCGGGGGTTCGACTCCCTCCCGGGGCACTTGACCTTCCGGCCCATTCGGGCCGTTTCCCTCGTCACGAACGCTGCGGGACCTGTTCCGTTCCGCGCGGCTGCTGTTGGTCCGCCCCCGCCCGTCGTAGGGACTGCCCGCCACCCTGCCCAAATGGCTTGGCGGACTCTACGACCAGGAGAAACCCATGATGCTCACCAACTTGGCCGACGTGCTTCGCACCGGCGGGGCGAAGGTCGAGGAATACCAGGGATGGAAGACCCGCGGATACACCGATGGGAACGGCAACCGCTGGGAGCTCACAGAGATCCGGGGCAGCCTCTGGCACCACACCGCCACCCCGTCCGCCCGCTACTCCACCGGGGCGCCGACGCTTCGAATGTGCGTGGACGGGCGCCCTGATCTCGCCGGCCCGCTCTGCCAGATCGTTCTCGGCCGTGACGGGACCGCCCATGTGATCGCCGCCGGCTGGGCCAACCACGCCGGACACGGCTCCTACCCAGGCATCCCCCGGAACCGGGGCAACGCCTACCTGGTCGGGATCGAAATGGAATCCTCCGGGCTTCCCCCGTACGACTGGACACCCGCGCAGCTCGCCGCCATCCCCGTCATCGCCGCGGCCCTGCGCAAAGGGTACGGACATACCCTCGACATCGCCCACTACGAATACAGCTCGATGGGCAAGACGGACCCCGCCGGCCTTCCCGGCGGCATGACCTGGCTGCGCAGGGCCGCCGCCCAAATTATGACCACCGCGTCCACCTAGGAGGACGACACGGCGTCCAAACGATTGGCCGAAAAGGACCGCGACCTGCTGCTCGGAGAGATTCGGCGGCCCGGCGCCGCTTCGGTGTTGCAAAGGTGTGGCTCAGGCCGCCGGCAGCGGTTGCGATGTTATTGAAGAGCCGCCCATGCTGGAGAGATGATGCCCGAGGAAGCCGTCGAAGCAGCCGCGCAGGCGCTGTTCGCCCGCGCGGGGTACGCGGCCGGCTGGGATGAACTGCGCGGGACGGACAGTGACGAAATCCGGGGAATCTACCTGGGACGTGCCCGCGCCGCCCTCAGCGCCGGCGCCCCGTTCATTGTGGCCCAGGCGCTGCGCGACGCCGCCGCTGAAATTGCGGATGCGAACGGCGGGAAGGACAACGGCGGGAAGGACTATTGGGACGGGTACGCAGAGGCAATCCAAGCCGCTGTAAGCATCCTGGAGTGCCGGGCGGAGTCTTTCGAAGACATCGAATAGCGGGGTCAGGACAGGACGTCCTTCGTGGCAAACCGGCCGTATGCCAGCGCCCCGAACACCGCCAGGTACCCGGCCTGCAGCAACGCATTGTCCGTGAAGGAGCCCCACTCAATGGGTTGGCGCAGCAGGTCGGCAAAGTCCAGCCAGTAGTGGCTGAACAGCCACGGGTGCAGCCAGTCCAGCTGCGGCAGCGTGTCCAGGATCTGGGACACAATGGAGACCACCGCCGTGGCGGCCATCGCGCCCACGGGTACCACGGTGAGCGTGGAGATGAACAGCCCGATGGCACTGAGTCCCAGCAGCGAAACGCTGATATAGCCGGCGACCAGCAGCACCCGCAGCAGCGATTCGCCGACGCCGATGGTGTCCCCGGAGAGCAGCGTCACCGGCCCGACCGGAAACAGCGCGGCTCCGATGGCAAGACCGGCCGCCGCCACCGTCAGGGTCGCGGCGAGGCAGAAGGCCGCCGCGCCCGTGTACTTGACCAGCAGCAGCCGTACCCGGCCGGCCGGGGCGGCCAGCAGGTACCTCAGCGTTCCGAGTCCGGCCTCGCCGGCGATGGTATCGCCGCCGACCACTCCGATGGTCAGCGGCAGGAACAGCGGCACGGACACCACCAGGCCGGTGACGGCGACGAACAGCCCGTTCTGGGCCACCCGGTCCAGGAACGGCGGCCCCTTTCCAGGCGCCGGTCCCGACGTCGAGAGCCGGACGGCGAAGGCGATCAGCACCGGGATCGCGGCCAGCGCCAGCAGCATGGCCCAAGTGCGCCCGCGCCGGAAGAGCACCTTCAGCTCTGAGCCCAGCAGCGCCCCGCCGGCCGCCTTCCGCCGTCGCCGTGAGGCCGGCACCGCGCCGGCCGTGCCGGCCGGATCGGGGACGCCGGAAGGGCCTGCAGCGTCAGTGGTCAACATCGAACCCCTCCCCGGTCAGGGCGACGAAGCGCTCTTCGAGACTGGCAGCATCCACCAAGAACCCGCGGATCCTTACTCCCTGCGCCACCAGCGCCGCGACAATCCGCTCCGGCTCGGTGTGGTCCAGCAACGGCGCGGTGACCAGGCCGTCCGGGCGTTCCGGGTCCGGCGCCAGCCCGAGGCCCGCGAGTACGCGGCGGGCACCGGCGTCGTCCGGCGTTTGGATCTGCACCCGCGCCTGCCCTGCCGCGCGCAGCTCGCCGAGGCTGCCCTGCGCCACGAGCCTGCCGGCACTCATGACAGCTGCGTGCGTGCAGATCTGCTCGACTTCGGCCAGCAGGTGGCTGGAGACGAAGACGGTGGTGCCGCCGGCGGCCAGTGAGCGGACCAGGCCGCGCACTTCCCGGGTACCCTGCGGGTCCAGCCCGTTGGTCGGCTCGTCCAGGACCAGCAGTTCGCGGGGCAGCAGCAGGGCGTTGGCGATGCCCAGGCGCTGCTTCATCCCAAGCGAGTAGGCGCGCACCTTTTTGCCCGCCGCGTGGGCCAGTCCGACGCGCTCCAGCGCCTCGGCCACCCTGGCATTGCGGCTGGCCGACGGCGCACGGCGGTCGGCGGCGTCGAACCGCTGCAGGTTCGCCGTCCCGGAGAGGAACGGGTAGAAGGCCGGGCCCTCGACCAAGGCCCCGACCCTCGGCAGCACGTCCTGCCAGCTGCGGGGCATGTCCTGCCCGAGCATGCGCATCCGCCCGTCCGTGGCCGCGGCCAGGCCGAGAAGCATCCGGATGGTCGTGGTCTTTCCGGAGCCGTTGGGACCCAGGAACCCGAACACGGAGCCCCGCGGAACGGCCAAGTCGATGCTGTCGACGGCGGCCTGCCGCCCGAATCGCTTGGTGAGCCCCCGGGTCTCGATGGCCAGTGCGGCGGACGGGGTGCCGGAACTCACCGCTCCCCGGCTGCCGCCTGCAGCCGTCCGAGCGGTACCGATCCGGCGAACACGCGCCCGTCGTCGGTGAACAGGACGGTCAGCAGGGCGGTGGAGAGCGCCCGGCCGCCGGAGACGGGGTACGTCAGCTGGTCCAGCAGCTGGGAATCGGCCGGTACGCTGCCGGCGGGCAGTTCGACGACGGCATCCCATGCTTCACCGCTCACCGTGGGCTTGCTGTCCGGTCCGTGCCGGAGGTGCCCGGTGTCGCCCTGCTCATGCCTGGTGGAAGGGACCTGCAGGGTATGCTCCTGCACCTTCGCTCCGGGCGGCGGCGTGAATTCGAACAGCTCCTGTGCGGGCGCCTGCAGCCGCAGCTCCGTGAAGGCGAGACTGAAGGCTGGCTGCTGTTGTCCGCGGGCCTGCACTTTGATGCTCAGGGGCAGCCCGGTCTGCGAGTCCACGGCGACGGAAACCGAATCCACCAGGGTGTCGGTGCTGAGCGGATCGAGCACCAGCTCGTACGCTGTCCTGCCTGCGACCTCGGCGTCTTCACCCACCGTAACCTGCGTGCTCGGCTCTACGGCGGCCAGCAGCCGGTGTGCCAGCTGGTCCGGAGTCTGCATCCCGTCCGGCGTGCCGAAATCCTCGGGGAGCCGGTTGCCGGACGGACTGCGGACCGGGAGCGTCACGTGGGCCGCCGTATTGTCCCGGGAGTTGTAGAGCCAGACGTCCCGGTTCCGGCGGACGACGTCGCGTTCGGCAAGCCGGTCCAGCACCTGCAGGCGGACGTTGGCCGGCCCGTCCACGAAGACACGGGCCGTGTGCGTTCCGGTGACCAGGTCCAGCGCGGAGGCCAGGCCCGCGGCGGGACCGGTGTCGGGCAGTTCCGGCAGGCCCAGTTGCGAGGACTGTTCCAAGGCTCCCGAATACGCCCGCACGTCGCTGTCGAGCGCCATCGCCAGGACTTCTTCCGGTGTCTTCGCCGGCAGGTCGGCTGCGGCGCCTGGCTGGAGGGACCAGGTCAGGGCGCCTGCCGCAATGGCGGCGGGAACGACGGCGGTGGCAATCCAACGTGAGCGATTCATGGCAACCGGCTTTCGAACCTGCGGATCCTACCGCAAGGGTACTCCCACGGGCCCGTTCCGGACAGCCTGCTGGCAGGAACCGGACAGGCCGCAATAGGACACACCGGAGAAGTTCGATGTTCTTAGTCACCCCGGCGGAGGAAATCAAGGTCCGTCAACGGAAGGTCGGCCAAAACTCACCCGGGCGTAACCCAATCCGCCCCGCCCGGCCACCTCGCCTTCCTAGTTTCATTCAAGCGGCCGTCAGCCCACCGGAAAGAACCGGCCGGCTTTTCAGCCGGCGCTGACATCCAGCCAGCCCCAACCGATGAGAAAGGTCCGTTATGAGCACCGATTTGAGCAGCGAGATGTCCCGGGTTCCCCGCTCCCCCGCCCCGGTGGCGATCGGGCAGGTGCAGGTCGGCCCGGGCCGGCCGGTGTATGTGATCGGGGAGATCGGGATCAACCACAACGGGGACATCGAGACTGCCCGGCAGCTGATCGACGTGGCCGCCGCCGCCGGGGCCGATGCGGTGAAGTTCCAGAAGCGCACCCCGCAGATCTGCACCCCGGCCGCCATGCGCGACACGCCGCGGCAGACCCCCTGGGGGGAGATGAGCTACCTGGAGTACCGGCACCGGGTGGAGTTCGGGATGCCCGAGTACCAGAAGCTCATGGCCCACGCCGCGGACCTGGGCCTGCACTGTTTCGCCTCCCCGTGGGACGTGCCCTCGGTGGCGTTCCTGGAGGAGGCCGGCGTCCCGGTGCACAAGGTCGCCTCCGCGAGCCTGACCGACCTTCAGCTGCTGGCCGCCCTGGCCGAGACCGGCAAGCCGGTGATCCTCTCCACCGGCATGTCCACCCTCGGGCAGATCGACACGGCGGTGGAGATCCTGGGCACGGACCGGCTGATCCTGCTGCACGCGACCTCCACCTACCCGCTGCCGGCGGCGGAGGCGAACCTGCGCACCATCGCCACCCTGGCCGAACGCTACCGGGTGCCGGTGGGCTACTCCGGGCACGAGCGCGGGCTGCAGATCTCCCTGGCCGCGGTGGCCCTGGGCGCGGTGGCGGTGGAGCGGCACATCACCCTGGACCGGACCATGTGGGGCTCGGACCAGGCCGCCTCGCTGGAGCCGAAGGGCTTCGCGGCCCTGGTCCGGGACATCCGGATCCTGGAAGAGGCCCTGGGCGACGGGACCAAGCGCGTCTTCCCCGGCGAGCTGGCCCCGCTGTCCCGGCTGCGCCGGACGGACGGCTAGGGCCGTGCCGGACCCGCTCGTCTCCGTCATCGTCCCGGCCAGGGACCAGGCCGGGTACATTGCCGACGCGCTGGTGTCCCTGGAACGCCAGTTCGCCGACCCCGCGGTGCTGGAAATCATCGTCATCGACGACGGCTCCACCGACGGCACCGGGGACCTGGCCGCGCGTTTCAGCCGCGTTGTCGACCTCGCCCAGCTGGTGTACCCGCGCCGGCCCACGCAGTTTTCCCCCGGCAGGAGGAATACGGGATATGGGAGAAGCTGCTGCGCTCCCATTGGGAGCTGGGGACGGACGACATTTCGTTGTACCTGGACTCGGTCCAGGCCAACCCCGGGCTGGCGCTTGCGGATATTTTCCCGGACGCGCCAACCAATGCCCATTCGGACGGGCTGATGTCCTACGGTCCCACCAGGTCCGCATTGCCGCTGAGAATGGCCCAGCGCGTGGAAAGCCTGGTCACCCGGTCCCCGGCCTGCGTCCGCAGCTGCTGCGCGAACACTGCCCGGTGCTGGTGCGCGTTCCCGGGCAGGCCCTGCGCAACGTTATCGCCGAAGCAGCGGCGGCCGCAGAACCTGGAATCGCGCCGCTGGCCGCTGCTACTGCCGGCCGCCGGAGTGCCCTGCTGCTCGGTCAGTACCTTGCCCATCTGGGTCTGGGGACCCAGGAGCAGGAGACGGACCTGCATGCGGACATGCTCCGCGCCGCCGTGGCAGCAGGCGTCCACGTTTGCATCTTCAAGCCCCACCCCGGCGCAGGGCCCGCCGCCGTCACCAGGCTGAAGCATCAGGCGTTCGAGGCAGGCGTGGAACTCCTGGTGGCCGATACTCCCGTCCTCGCGGAGGTGCTGTTCGAACTGCTGCGGCCCGACGTCGTCGTCGGCTGCTTCTCAACCAGACCGGCCACTGCGAAGTTCGTCTTCGATATCCCGACGGTGGCCGTGGGAACAGAAGCCGTGCTGGAGTCCTTGGCGCCCTATGAGAACAGCAACCGCATCCCGCTGACCATCATTGATGCGGTTATGAACCGGGGCTTCCCGGCCCCGGCCGACGCTGCGGACACACCCTTGCGGAAGGACCTGCAAGGGCTGGTGGATACCGTGGCCTACTGCATGCAGAGCAGGAACCTGGCCGCGCAGCACAGGGACGCGGCCGACTTCCTGTCCTCGCGGCTGGGCACCGAAAACATGCGCTACCTCAAACGCCGCAGGCTGCTGAAATGGGACCTGCCGGCCAGCCTGCCCGCGGCACGGCCGGGGAAATCGGTTTCGGGCGGGCGGACGGCCCGGCGCGGCGCGGTCCGTCGGCTGTTCGGCGCAATGCTCAGGTAACCGCCCGGCAATTGCAGCCGATAGTTCCTGATGGACGCCATTCAGCTAATTAGTCAATCATTTAGCCAGACACACCAGTCACTCTGGCTACACCTTTAACTCCAGTGTTAGGGTGAACCGTCCTTTGCCAAGGTCCTGTTCCCGCGTTTTTCGGAGATGCCCCATGAGCGAGCCCCGCCCGTTACCACGTCACCTCGCCCTTTTCCAAGGGCACGGGACCAAGCTCGCGTGTGGCCTGGCCGCACTGACTTTGGCGGCGACGTCGGTGCTCATTGCCCCACCGGCTGGCGCCGCCGACACCGCAGAGGGGACGTCCCCTGCCGGGATCACGGGCGCCCCGACTCAGGCTGAAGCGGTCCCCGGGGAGACGGCCGCATCGGAACCGGCCGCCAGCAGCGAACTGCCCGCCGATCCGGAGCCGGAAAGCACCCCTGCGGACGACCAACCACGCCACGGGGCCGGCGGGGACCCAGCGGCGCCGGCCGGCCGGAATACCGCGCCCACCACGGAACAGGCGGCACCGCCCGCCGAGGATCCGGCCGAAGGCCGGAGCATCGAGGTACCCGTCGACGACCTGTCCCACAACCAGCTGCTGGAGCTGCTGGCGACCTTGCAGGGCAGGCATGGGGCGGAAATGGGCCACGGACTGGAGCAGCGGACCGAACGTGTGGAGGAACTGGAAGAGCCTGCGGTCCAGGAAGAGCTCGATCAGACGCTGCAGGAGCTGGACATCGACCGTACGGCAGCGGTGAAGCCGCTGGCCGCCCTTCCGGCGGCAAACCGGAGCAAGTGGCGCCCGGACGGCATCCAGGGCATCGACGTCAGCAGCCACCAGGGCAATGTCGACTGGGCGGCGGAATGGAACTACGGCGCCCGGTTCGCCTACACCAAGGCGACCGAGGCCACAAACTATCTCAACCCCAACTTCGGGCAGCAGTACACGGGCTCCTACGACGTGGGCATGATTCGAGGCGCCTACCACTTCGCGATCCCCAACGTTTCCTCCGGCAAGACCCAGGCGACGTATTTCGTCAGGAACGGCGGTGGCTGGTCCTCGGACGGCAAGACTTTGCCGCCGCTGCTGGACATCGAATACAACCCGTACCCGGAGCTCGGCAACACCTGCTACAACCTGAGCCCCACGCAGATGGTGACGTGGATCAGGGACTTCTCCAATACCGTCCAGGCGCTCACCGGCCGGTTGCCGGCGATCTACACCACCGCGGGCTGGTGGAACCAGTGCACCGGCAGCAGCAGCGCCTTCACGGAAAATCCGCTCCATCTGGCCGAATACGGCGTCACCAGCCCGACCCGGCTGCCCGCCGGCTGGTCCTTCTACAGCATCTGGCAGTACAGCTCGGACGGGCCGTTCGTGGGTGACTCCAATATCTGGAACGGCTCGATGACCGGCCTGCAGTCCTTTGCCAAGGGTTCGCCGGTGGCTACCACATCCACCCCGTCCAGCAGCGAGGACCGTGTCCAGCGGTACGCCGCCGCCGGAGACCTGAACGGCGACGGCCGCGGGGACCTGCTCTCGCGCCGCAGCGACGGCACCCTCTGGCTCTACCGCGGCAACGGCAAGGGCGGTTTCGGCACGCCTGCGCAGCTGGGCTCCGGCTGGCAGATCTACAACGCCCTGATCGGCGCCGGGGACCTGGACTCGGACGGCAGGGCGGACCTGCTGGCCCGCCACACCGACGGCTCGCTCTGGTTCTACGCCGGCACGGGCAGCGGCACCTACAAGGCCCGGGTGCGGGTCGGCACCAGCGGCTGGAACCAGTTCGACGACGTCATCGGCGCCGGGGACCTGGACTCGGACGGCAAGGCGGACCTGCTGGCCAAGCGGCCGGACGGCAAGGTCTACCTCTACCCCGGCCTCGGCACCGGCCGGGTGGGTTCGCGCATCCAGGTCGCGTCCGGCTGGCAGGCCTACCAGCAGCTGGTGGCCCCGCGCGACTTCACCGGCGACGGCAGGGCGGATCTCCTGGCCCGCAAGGCGGACGGCACGCTGTGGCTGATGCGCGGAACCGGCAAGGCGGCCGGCCTGGGGACGCTGTTCGGGGCCCCGGAGAAGGCCGGCACCTCCGACTGGCAGAAGTTCAACACCGTGCTGGGCATCTGGGACAACAACTCGGACCGGAAAAACGACGTGCTTGGCATCTACCCCGACAAGACGCTGCGCTTCTATGCCGGGACCCAGCTGACGGACAGCTCAGGCATGACAGCACGCGAATATGTCAGCGGCACCAGCTGGAAGGCCTACAGCCAGGTCGTCACCCCCGGTGATTTCAACGGGGACGGCAAGGCAGACCTCATCGGCCGCAAGTCCAACGGCGAGCTCTGGCTTATGCCAGGCAACGGCAAGGGCGGCTACGGCAAGACCGTCCGGCTCGGTACCGGAAAGAGCTACAACCTGGTCATCGGCGTGGGCGACTACAACGGTGACGGCAGGAATGACCTGGTGGCACGCCACCAGGATGGCAGCCTCTGGTTCTTTGCCGGCACCGGCAAGGTCGCCAGCGGCAGCGTGGGGTACAAGAAGCGGGTGAAGATCGGCACCAGCGGCTGGAACCAGTTCACCAGCATCCTCGGCGCCGGCGACGTCAACCGGGACGGCCGCAATGACCTGATTGCCGTGGGCTCCGACGGCAAGGCGTGGCTTTACACCGGGCCGGGAACCGGCCGCGGCCACGGACCGCGGACCCAGATCGCCTCGGGCTGGCAGGGCTACAGCCACCTGACCGCGGCCGGGGACTTCACCGGCGACGGGGCCGCGGACCTCCTCGCCCGAAAGCCGGACGGCACCCTGTGGCTGCTGGCAGGCCGGAAGTCCTACTCCTCCGGCTGGTTTGCCGGCGAAAGGAAGATCGGCGCCAGCGGCTGGAACGCCTTCACCCGGATCCTCGGCCCCGGGGACCTCACCTCGGACAAGAAGGTGGACCTGCTGGCCATCAAGGCCACCGGCAGCGGCTGGCTGTACCGGGGAACCGCCTTCCGCAACAGCGGCCTGGCCGCAGGGAGGTCCGCCGGCACGCTGTAGCTGCGCAGGGGCCGTTCGCTGGCACACCGAGGTTGGGAAAACCCTGCCTTCGGCACGTGCCGGCGGCACCTTGACACCGCATTTTCCGCCGGTCCACACTGGCTCCCATCTGCACGGGTGCCGGGGAGACGGGCCCTGGTTCCAACGGGGCAGCCAGTTGGGATAAGCGGGTGTGGTCATGCGCGCACGCAGTTGGGTTTTGCCTTTGTTGTCCTCGGTGGTGCTGGCCGCGCTGCTGCTGGCGGCCGGGGTGCCGGCTCCGCCGGCCATGGGTGCCGCCTCCACGGGCGCCAGGCCGGCGGGCAGCGCCGGGGACCGGGCGGCCGGCGGCTTGAAGGTGCGCGTGATGACCTTCAACATCCGGCATGGGACCGACGAGGACGACGACCTGGACCTGGAAAGCGTTGCCGACGACATCGAGTCGGCCAAGGCTCAGATCGTCGGGCTGCAGGAGGTGGACCGGCACCGCTCGGCCCGCAGCAACTTCGTGGACCAGGCCAAATGGCTGGCCAGGCGCCTGGACATGCAATTCGCGTTCGGCCTCAACCGGAAGATCCCGCCCCAGGGCGGGCGGAAGAAGCCCGGCCTGCACGGCGTCGTCGTGCTGAGCAAGTTCCCGATCCTCAGTGCACGCAACCACATGCTGACCAACATCAGATACGCCAAGCGGCCCACCAAGCAGCGCAGCATGCTGGAAGTGGTCATCGACATCAAGGGCACCAAAATCAGCTTCTACAACACCCACCTGGACAACCAGCGCAGCGAACAGCGCCAGTCGCAGGTGAAGGAGATCCTGGCCGTCGCGCGCCGGTCGAACCGCCCGTCGATCCTGGTCGGTGATTTCAATGCCGGAGCCTCCTCGCCGGAAATGCGGCTGGTCAAGACCCGGTTCACGGACGTGGTGGCGAAGCTGGGCGAGGAAGAGGACACGTTCCCGTACGAGGACCCGGACCGGCGGATCGACTACATCCTGACCTGGGGACAGGTCGCGGCACGCTGGGCCGAGGTGATCGACACGGGCTCGTCGGATCACATGCCCGTCCTGGCCGGCCTGACCATTGCCAAATCCGCGCCCCCGCCCAAGGCCGGAACGGTCCCGAAACCTGCTCCGGCCCAGCCGGTGCCGCCGCGGATCAAGCCGTCCGGGCCGGTCTGGTTCTGACCCGGCGGCTGGGAGGGCTTACCGGCCGCGCCTGGGGAAGCGCCGCGACGACGGCGGCCGTGCGCCGCCGTCCGGCCGGTGCCGGTGGGGAACGGGCGGAAACAGGCGGTCCACGACG